>CAWVTO010000196.1:0-4003 GCA_963932895.1 uncultured bacterium | reverse complement strand
AATGATCTAAATTTATATGAGAACATTCATTCACCCTACTTGATCAAGCTATATACAAATCGGGTCGTTACACTTTACCATTATATAACCTTATCGGGGATAGTATTTATTTCTCTAGAAAAAAAATGAATCATTATTCTCGTTCCCGTAATATAGAAGCCTTGTCATTAGAGGATGCTAAAGTTGAGATCGAGGAATTTAAGAAGGTTGCTTACAAGTATGGTGGAAGGTTCAAAGACTTGACTCCCAGAGAGCATATTGACCAAATGTTACTATTTATTCAGCAGGGTAGTGTGCTAAATTTTAATGACAACAATCAGACTTACAATACCATAATGAATCACGATGAACTGCGTCAACATTATTCGTTGCATGACGATATTCTGGATGCCGGCGATTCATTATTCTATGCTGGTCCATGGAAATTTTGGAAGTATTACCTGTTGTTGCCGTTTCTGCTATCGCTTTTGCTCTATGTACTTTGTGCAGTCAAGTTAATGGATTTTGGATGGGCATTATTAGTAGGTTCGCTGACTTTCGTTTTTGGCGGAATATTGACTGGACTATCTATAGCATTAGGGCTTATTAGCAATAGTCATAATGAGCTGGAGTGGTTTTGGTTAGTACTCATTACTGCTTTTCTTCTCACCTACCTATTCATCATACACTTTTCGGCACTACGAAGTGTTATAAAACGAGCTTTTGCTATAGCACTTCATATTCTTACTCCGGTAATATTTTGGTTTTATTGGATATTAGGGGATGAGCTGCACGAAGTTTATAATTATAATGCCGACTTTGGTACAGATCATTATGAAATTTTGGATGAGAATTCCTACTATGCCTTAGGTTACAGTCTATTGTTGGTCATTTGCTTAATTAGTATAAGCCTGTTTAATAGACACTACACGAAGCAGTACGTACATCCGAAGAGTTAAAATACTTAAGCAGGCTCAGCCTGACACTCTTCAGTTGGTTGAGCACCGCACATCGTGCAGGCGGCACCTTCTTCTTGCATCATGGGGTTTTTGCCGGCACATCCACCGCGTACTTCACCATCTTTTACAAGAAACACGCGTACTGCCATACCTATAAAAGCCAGTGACATTACGACTAAAATTAATCCGAGTAATACTAGAAACTGCATCGTTTATTTTATGATTCAACAAAGGTACTAAAGTCTTACAATAGCTTAGGTAGAAGTGTAATAGATTTCATTGTTGATCGGCATTGTAAAGCAAGAATCATGAACTATTGTCGATATACCTGTCATTTTTACCGATGAAATCGCCTATATAACTTTTTGGCACTATATTCGTACTGTTCTAAATCAACGCAGTATTGTTATGAGACAGAAGCTTAAATCCATTAAAAAATCAACCCTTATTATCATAGCTCTGTTGGTACTCAATATATTAACTTTTGCTGCAGTTTCTTCCAACATAAAGCAACACTATACCACTACAGATACTATTTCCACTGCTGTAGACGACAATAATTACTTTAAAACGGGTGTAAGTGTACTGGACTGGAGCTACAAGTTGCTTAGGTACTTTCGCAAGTAGCTTAATAGAAATTTATACTCCTTTCAGCCGCTACACTACATTTCTTAGATATGCTTCTATACCTTTGACTGTATCATAATATGAGTAGTGCTCAAGACTCTTTCGTGAATTCGGTGTTGTACAAAAAAGCAACTACCTACAACCTACACCATATTTTTCTTTGGGTCATATACTACCTTTTCTGGGTATTTGTATTGAGCCCGGGTATTACAAGGCCCGATTTTTACATCAACTCGTTTGTGATAGTGGCCATTCATGCCATGGTGAGCTACTTCAATATTTACCTCTTGTTTCCATTCTTTTTGCAGAAACGAGTTTACATAAAGTATTTTTTAGCAATAACGCTGTCTATATCACTAGGAGCATTGCTGGAGGCAGCTGTGTTTACAGTAATAAACACCATAGGTCCTGAGTTTAAGAGCGGCTTACTTTCTCCACGATTCTTACTCTCTACCTCCATGGCTATTACGTATACTACGGCCATTACGATGAGTCTAAAGCTTGTAAAGCACTGGTACGAGAAAGAACGACTGGCCAAAGAACTAGCCAAACTCAATACAGAGACGGAGCTCAAGTACCTCAAGTCTCAGATTAATCCGCATTTCTTATTCAATAGTCTCAATAGTATTTATTCGCTTGCCTTGCAAAAAAGTGACTTGGCACCAGACCTTATCCTCAAACTCAGTGACATACTTCGCTATATTTTGTATGAGGGTAGTGAGAAAAAAGTGAGCCTCACCCAGGAGCTAAAATACTTGCAGAGTTATCTAGAGTTGGAGAAGGTAAGACACGGGAGTCGCATGGACTTGGATATCGTTATTAATGGGGATACGGATACCAAAGAGATTGCACCTATGCTGCTTATTCCATTTGTAGAAAATAGTTTTAAGCATGGACTGGGCAAGGATAAGGCCAAAGGATACGTTAGAGTAGAAGTGGATACACAAAATGAAGATTTACGCTTTAGTATAGCCAATAGTAAACCTGTGAATGGGAGTGAGGTATCACAACAAAAAGGATATCAAGGAGGTATAGGACTTATCAATGTGAGGAAGAGACTAAACCTGCTTTACCCACTAATGCATACACTGAATGTGGGCAGTACCGATGTTGAATTTAAAGTAGAACTCAATATAAAATTAACGTAATTAATTTAAAAAAAGGAATAGTATGAATTGTATAGCTGTAGACGACGAACCATTAGCATTAGACATCATAGAGGCTTATGTAGCCAAGCATCCAGACCTTACACTTGTAGCAAGGTGCAACAATGCTGCTGAGGCAAGTGAAGTGCTAAAGACACATAAAGTAGATTTGATGTTTTTAGACATAAATATGCCCGAGATAAGTGGACTAAGTTTTGTGAAATCATTAGAAAATAAGCCGTTATTTATGTTCACTACGGCACATCCAGATTATGCTGTAGAAGGGTTTGATCTAGATGCAATAGATTATTTACTCAAGCCTATTGCCTATGATAGGTTTGAAAAAGGAGTAGATAAGGCCAAAGAGTATCTTAAGATAAAGAATACCAGCAGTGTGGCTGAGTCTGACTTAGAAAACGAACACATTTTTGTAAAAGCAAATCAGAAGCTCATAAAATTATCTTACAGCGATATCTACTACGTAGAAGCATTTGCAGATTATGTAAAAATATTCTTAGCAGACAAGAAGATCGTAACACTCCAAACCATGAAGAATATGGAGAAGAAGTTGCCAGCAGATATGTTTAGCCGCGTGCACCGAAGTTTTATTGTCAATAGACAACATGTTGCGTCATTTAGTACTTCAGGATGTGAGGTCAATGGAGTTAAAATTCCGATTGGTAAAAACTACAAAGATGGTTTTGTAGGTTTGATGAAAGCAAATAACATTCTATAGGTTACATGGATAAACGTTTAGAGGCCTTTGGCCGTTTGCTTACGATCATGGATGAGCTGCGTGAGCAGTGTCCCTGGGATAAAAAACAAACGAATGAATCGCTACGTCATCTCACTATAGAGGAGACCTACGAGTTGAGCGATGCGATATTGGAAAATGATGATGAGGAGATAAAAAAAGAACTGGGAGACCTCTTCTTGCACCTTGTGTTCTATGCCAAAATGGGCGAGGAGAAAAAAGCCTTTGATGTATCGGATGTGCTCAACGGTGTATGCGAAAAACTGATAAGTAGACACCCACATATATACGGAGATGTAGCGGTGAAAGATGAAGAAGAAGTAAAGAGAAACTGGGAGCAGCTTAAGCTAAAAGAAGGTGGAAATAAGGGTGTGCTGAGTGGTGTGCCAACCAGTATGCCAAGCCTTGTAAAGGCAATGCGTATGCAAGATAAGGCAGCTCAAGTAGGTTTTGACTGGCCCAGTAAAGATGATGTATGGGAAAAGGTAGACGAGGAACTTCAAGAATTTAAAGAAGCAGAAGGGATAGAAAAGGAGGAG
>CAWVTO010000195.1:0-4013 GCA_963932895.1 uncultured bacterium | reverse complement strand
TACAGAAGTTCCAGCCAATGTACCCTATGTAATATTGGGCACTGGTTTACTGTGGTTTGGTTGGTTTGGATTCAATGCTGGCTCAGCTTTAGGAGCCAATACAGATGCCGTTATTGCATTCGCCAATACCAATGTTGCTTCTGCAACCGCAATGATTACCTGGGTATTTTATGAGCGAATGGTCGGCAGGAAAATGTCGGCAATAGGGGCGTGTATAGGTGCAGTAGTTGGTTTAGTCGCCATTACTCCCGCAGCTGGGTTTGTTAATATTGGTCAGTCTATTTTTATCGGATTTGTTGCTTCACTTGTGAGTAATTGGGCCATAAGACTACGTACCAAGTCAAACCTGGATGATACGCTAGATGTATTTCCTAGTCATGGAGTAGGTGGAATGGTTGGTATGATACTTACTGCGGTTTTTGCAGCGGAAGTTGGCTTAGTTTACGGCAATACAACTACTCTTCTGTATCATGTGTTGGCACTGTTTTTAGTTTCAATTTTTACATTTTTCGGGAGTTGGTTACTCTACAAATTTGTAGATATTGTGATTCCTATGAGGGTACGATATGATCAAGAAGACAGGGGGTTAGACATAAGCCAACATGGAGAGCAGATGCTCTAAAGATTCATTTTTTTTTTAGTTAAACACTAATTGATCAGCACCTCTATATCTGATGGAGGTGTTGGTTACTTGGTAATAATGAGAATGGGATATCAAATACTTAGAAAATTATTATGATTAAAGAACAAGGCCTTTATTTACCAGAGTTTGAGCACGACAATTGTGGTGCTGGATTTATATGCAATCTAAAAGGAGTAAAATCCAATGATATTATTCATAAGGCACTGGATATCCTTGTAAAACTAGAACACCGTGGTGCTGTCAGTTCAGATGGACGTACCGGAGATGGAGCCGGCATCTTATTCGATATCCCTCATGATTTTTTTGTGAAAAAATGTTCTTTTAGTTTGCCAAGCGTTGGCGAGTATGCAGTAGGAATGGTGTTTTTGCCTCAAAGCACAAATCAGACTCAATACGCTAAAGTGCAATTTGAGCAATGCCTAGCGGAACAAGGCCTAACGCTACTAGGGTGGCGAGATGTACCTGTAGACTCTGCAGTTTTAGGTAAAATAGCGGCTAAGCATGAGCCAACTGTGAAACAAGTATTTATAGGCAAACATGATTCAATAAGCGACCATTTATTCAAAGCAAAACTATATGCAGCTCGCAAAATTTGTGAGAATGCTATATTGCAAGCTAAGATATCCGAAGGCAGTCAATTCTATTTCTCGAGCCTGTCTACTACTACTATTATATACAAAGGTCTGCTTATGCCAGAGCACATTAGTGAGTATTATCTCGACTTAGCAGACAGTACATTGGTTACTAGACTTGCTCTAGTACATCAGCGTTTCTCTACCAATACCTTCCCGTCTTGGGAGCTGGCTCAACCGTTTCGCTACATGTGTCACAACGGAGAGATAAATACACTTCGAGGAAATGTGAGCAGAATGAGGGCCCGTGAAAGCTTGTTGCAGAGTGATGCTTTTGGTGAAGACATAAAGAAACTGTTTCCCATAATTTTAGATGGCAAGTCTGACTCCGCATCTATGGATATGGTAGTTGAATTACTACTTATGACTGGTAGGAGTTTGCCCGAAGTTATGATGATGGTAGTGCCAGAAGCGTGGGAAAAAGATGAAAACATATCGGATGAGAAGAAGGCTTTTTATGCATACAACTCTTGTATCATGGAACCGTGGGATGGGCCAGCCTCTATACCTTTTACCGATGGAAATGTGATAGGAGCAGTGCTAGACAGAAATGGCCTTAGACCATCTCGCTATACACTTACCAAAAGTGGGTTTGTTGTTATGTCATCTGAGATTGGTGTACTGGATATAAAACCAGAAGATGTTTTACAACATGGAAGGCTAGAACCTGGTAAGATGTTTCTAGTTGATATGAATGCAGGCAGAATTATTGAAGACGAGGAAATAAAAAAGGATATCGTTTCCAAGCATCCGTATCGGGAATGGGTAGCTAAAAATATACTTCCATTATCAAGCATTCCGTATACCCAAAATCTACTGTCTGTAGAACAAACATCGTATGATAAACGTCTTCGTTTATTTGGGTATACACGAGAGGACATGGACACGATTATCTCACCTATGAGTACTAGTGGTATAGAGCCGATAGGTTCTATGGGAAATGATATCCCGTTAGCGGTCCTCTCCGATCAAAGGCAGCTACTCTATAACTATTTCAAGCAACTCTTTGCACAAGTAACGAATCCTCCGCTTGATGGTATCCGAGAAGATATTGTGACTGATGTGAGTATCCATGTAGGTAGTGACTTCAATATGTTCGAGGTGAGCGAGGAACATTGTAAAAAGCTAAAAATCCAAAATCCAATTATTTCCAATGAGGATCTAGATAAGATAAAATATATTTCAGAGCCTAATTTTAAAGCAGATACTATCGCTGTGCTCTACGACATAAATCAAGGTGTAAATGGACTAGAAACTAGTCTGGATGCCTGTGTAGCTGCCACAGCTAAGGCAGTGGCTAGCGGATGCAATATTATAGTGCTTTCAGATAGGGGAGTGACCGATGAGCTAGCACCTATTCCTATGTTGTTAGCCTGTTCATTTATTCATCACTCTGCAGTAAAACTAGGTATAAGATCCCGTTTTGATATCATCATAGAGTCTGCTGAGCCGCGTGAGTGCCATCATTTTGCATTGTTGTTTGGCTACGGAGCTAGTGCAATAAATCCGTATATGGTCAATGAAATTTTGAGTCATAAGCAAAAGGGAAATAGGCGACATGCACAAGTTGCAATTGACAATTACAACAAAGCAGTAGCCAAGGGAGTCCTTAAGATAATGAACAAGATAGGGATATCTACGCTACACTCGTACCAGTCTGCTCAGATTTTTGAAATACTAGGTATCAATGAAACCGTTAGCAAAAAATACTTTCCTTACACACCATCTCGTATAGAAGGTATTGGTCTTAGGGAAATAGAGATTGAGATTAAGAACAGACACCTGAAGGCTTTTGGGAGCGAGGAGATTGCTGAAGCACTGTCTCTTGATGCAGGTGGAGTTTATAAGTGGAGAAGAAACGGTGCTAAGCATATGTTTAATCCCACTACAGTAGCCAAATTGCAGCAAGCTGTAAGACTGAATAATCAGCAGAGCTATGATGATTACTCCAAAGAGATAAATGAACAAAGTGCGGGTCTAATGACCATTAGAGGTCTGTTCGAGTTTGTGAATCTAGATCCCATACACATAGATGAAGTAGAGCCGTGGACTGAGATTGTAAAACGCTTTAAAACAGGAGCGATGTCTTACGGATCTATTAGTCAAGAAGCTCACGAAAACTTAGCTATAGCCATGAATAGAATAGGCGGCAAGAGCAACTCGGGAGAAGGAGGAGAAGATGCTCGTAGATTTCAGAAAGAGCTTAATGGAGATTCTAAAAATAGTGCAATAAAACAAGTCGCATCTGGCAGATTTGGTGTGTCGATAGATTACTTGTCAAATGCCAAAGAGATTCAAATAAAGATGGCTCAAGGAGCTAAGCCTGGTGAAGGTGGCCAATTGCCAGGTAAGAAAGTAGTGCCTTGGATAGCCAAAACGAGGAATTCTACTCCGTATGTAGGTCTTATCTCGCCACCACCGCACCATGATATCTATTCCATAGAAGATTTATCTCAACTGATATTTGACTTAAAAAACGCCAATAGAGAGGCTAGAATAAATGTGAAACTAGTATCTGAGGTGGGCGTAGGAACGATAGCTGCAGGTGTAGCTAAAGCCAAGGCTGATGTGATTCTGATCTCTGGATATGATGGAGGAACGGGTGCGGCTGCACTCACCTCTCTACAACATACGGGAGTGCCGTGGGAGTTAGGACTGGCAGAAGCACAGCAAACACTCATTCTCAATGACCTACGCAGTAGAGTAGTGCTCGAGTGTGATGGTCAGATGAAAACGGG
>CAWVTO010000194.1:0-4030 GCA_963932895.1 uncultured bacterium | reverse complement strand
GCATAATTTAACCCCGCTCGAAAAACAGGCTTACCTTCTGACCTTTCATTGAGTACAAACTGCTCATAGCGTGCACCTCCACTTGCGGTTAGTCTATTCCACCGTTTTTCTAACTGGAGGTACGCGGCATAATTAATGGCTTCTTGAGTGCCGTTGTAGAGCGGCGATTTGGTTTCCGTATTGATAGCCACCAAACCACCTATTGCACCAAAATTTTTCTTTGGCAAACTGAAACTAGACTGATACTCAGCATATATCAAGTCTGAGTTATTGGATTGATCAATTGTCGGGTCACCATTATCTACATCATTATTTATTCCCAAATATCGTGTGTTTAGAGAATGACTAAATTTACCTTTTACCCACTTTATATAAGGGTCTATATTCAACCGATTCACTTTGTTATCCGTACCTCCACTATCTAAGGCAGTATATCCCAAATCATACGACTCCCACAATAGAAAACTACCCGATTTACCTTGTTGGTAGGTAGCATTAAGGCCGTAAATTAAATTTTTATTTGCCACAACTTTACGTAGTCCTAGCGTACCGCGAACACGTTTATCATAATCGCTCATCTTATAGCTCTCATCATTCAGAGCATTTAGTCCTAGCGTTACACCTAAACCATTGTACATTCCCGTATGGTATGCGGTGACATTAGAGATCGAACTTCTTTTGTTTCCCCTATAACGCAGCGATTTTCGCTGTGGCAAATCATAAAATCCCACAGATGTATTTACTTGGGTAAAAGGTTTGTCCGTTGGTTTTCTAGTTTTAATATTGATAACACCATTTAACGCGGAGCTTCCATATATCACAGAGCTTGCTCCTTTTATGATCTCTACACCATCTACTCCCTCTGTTGGCACAAAATTCCATAGGGGTTGGCCTGCATCTCCGCTGAGTATAGGAACTCCATCTACTAACACTTGCACCCGCGAGCCTGCACCGTAACTCCACCCACTGCCGCTACGTATAGTCGGCTGATTATCTACTACTTGCACTCCGTTTATCCGACCTATACTCTCTTCCAAGTTAGTAGGAGCCGTGTTTGCTATAAGGTCAGGACTTATTATTTCTATGGATATCGTAGCATTTTTTAGTTCAGAGGAACGTTTATTTTCTGAAACCACAATGGTATTTAATAGGCTTGATTTTTCGACCATTACTATTGAAGAGTCTTCTGGGGAGATCTGCAGATCCATATACCCAATTTGCACTACTTTAAGCGAAGGTTCATCCGTCTCGACATAGAATACTCCCGCTACATTGGTGATGCCTAAAACCCTATTTGCCACCAATAATCTTAACTGAGCACCTACTAGTGCTTCATTACTTTCGTTTATCACTTTCCCAGAATAGGTGTATCTAGTCTGTCCCAAGCTGATTATTGTCATTAGACATAAAACCGCTTGTATTAATAGTTGCTTCCGCATATCTTCGTTTTTCACAAATGTATAAAACCAATCTGTTATGAAAAGATTTTTACTTATCGCCACACTTACAGCATCTGCTGTATATGTACAAGCACAAAATTGCAATCCAGACGCTACCATTACACAACCGGGCGTATATCCAGAGCAACCAGACACGGCATTTGCAGACGAAGCCTATGACTTTAGTTTTCAAGTATTGGCACTAAAAGACACCGTCGTTGTTTTTGCAGGACAACCTCAAAATGCAACCATTGACTCAATAATGGTAAATAACGTAATAGGCTTGCCTTCAGGTTTTGAATATACCTGCAATCCTGTTAACTGTGTTTTCACTTGGAGAACTGTAGGTTGCGTGAATGTAACGGGAAACCCTACCCAATCGCAGGCTGGCGTGTACGATCTAAAAATAGCAACAACAATATATGCTAAGTTAGGAATCATAGCCATACCTGTTCCTGACACGACAGATGGTTATGAACTAGTAATCACAGGGGACGGCTCGGCTTCCATTTTTGATGTATCGCCAAATCAAATCAGCATCTACCCAAACCCATCTACCAATGGAGTATACATGCTCTCTTCGTCGGATCAATTGGTTCTTTTAAGTGTTGTTGACATTCAAGGTAAAAAGGTTGACTTTGAGTCAGTTATTGCAAAAAATAGCACAATTTTAATCCTAGAAAACGCCCCTAAGGGAGTCTACTTTCTAAGAGCCAAATTGGGCAATAAGTTCGTAAGTAAGAAGTTGGTGCGATAGTGCACATAAGGAGAGTGGTATAATAACCGTACTTTTGCACCACTCAAATTATGGCATTAGACGCGGCAAAACAGACTTCGGTATCTATATCAAAACAAGAATTTATCGATCAAGTAAAGAGTGATTATATTACTGCTTACAAGAGCAGACAAGCTTCACTTATTGGTCGTAAGGAAGTACTAACAGGTAAAGCAAAATTTGGAATTTTTGGGGACGGAAAAGAAGTAGCACAAGTAGCTATGGCTCGTTATATGAGCAAAGGAGATTTTCGTGCAGGCTACTACCGTGACCAAACCATCATGTTTGCACTAGGACTAAGTGATGTGCAGAAATTTTTTGCACAATTATACGCACACCCCAGTATTGACCATGAGCCCAGCAGTGCAGGCAGAAGTATGAACGGTCATTTTGGGACACGTATGTTGGATAACGATGGAAACTGGTTGCCACAAACCGATCGTATTAATATTTCTTCAGACATATCGCCTACCGCTGGACAAATGCCAAGAGCACTCGGTCTTGCGTTTGCCTCCAAAGTTTACAAATCCAACAAGGACCTTCATAAAAACACGACATTTTCTAAAAAAGGAAACGAAATATCTTGGGCTACAATAGGTAACGCAAGTACTTCTGAGGGGCACTTTTGGGAGACCATAAATGCAGCCGGCGTAATGCAGGTACCGCTACTCGTAAGCATTTGGGATGACGAGTATGGCATTTCTGTTCACGCTGAACATCAAACCACCAAACAAAACTTAAGTGCAATCCTGTCTGGTTTCAAAACCGACAAGTTCGGTACGGGAATAGAGCTTATCACGGTAAATGGCTGGGACTATCCTGCACTTATCAATGCTTATAAAAAAGCATCTGAAATATGCCGCAAAAAACACACTCCAGTAGTGGTGCATGTAAAAGAGCTTACCCAACCTCAAGGACACTCTACCTCTGGCTCTCACGAGCGATACAAGTCTAAAGATAGACTTGCTTGGGAATTGGACCACGATTGCGTAACTAAGATGCGTAGCTGGTTGCTCGAAAACAAAATAGCCGAGGATAGCGAAATAATATCTCTCGAAAAATTGGCTGAAAATGAAGTAAAAGAATCCAAAAAAGCGGCTTGGACAGCCTTCAGCAGCGAAATAAAAACAGAGATAGCGGAAGCAGTAGCTCTTCTGGAAAACTTAGATGATAATGCAGCTGCTACACTAAAAGGAACAATGGATCCTGGCAGAAAGGACATTCTCAAAACGGTGCATATGGTTCTGCGAGAAAACATTGGCAACCCACAGGCCAATGACTTGCGTACGTATCACACCGACTACTTAGCAAAGTATCAAGACATTTATAGCAGTCACCTGCACAGTCAGTCTCCGCAGCGAGCACAGAGTGTTGTTGAGATAAAACCAGTGTATGCAGATGATGCCGAAGAACTCAATGGATTCGAAATCCTCAATAAGACGTTTGACCACCTGCTAAGCACACATCCAGAAGTCATTGCATTTGGCGAAGACGTAGGTAAAATTGGGGATGTAAACCAAGGATTTGCTGGACTACAAGACAAGCATGGGGACCACCGCGTGATGGATATGGGTATTCGCGAAAACACTATTGTAGGACAGGCAGTAGGAGCATCGCTACGTGGGCTAAGACCTATTGCTGAAATACAGTACCTCGACTACCTGCTCTATGGTGTGCAGATGATGAGTGATGATATTGCCACCGTACAATACAGAACTAAAGGAGGGCAGAAATACCCGCTAATAATAAGAACCAGAGGCCACCGCCTCGAAGGAATATGGCACAGCGGCTCTCCTATGGGAATGATACTGAACGC
>CAWVTO010000193.1:0-4033 GCA_963932895.1 uncultured bacterium | reverse complement strand
CATGAGGCATCACATTGTCAATTATTTTGAAGAAGAGGAGTTGATATAAGCAAACTCAAGTTCAAAGAACAAAGTCTAATTCTTCATGTTTGCCTTTTTCGTACTGCTCTGCCAACTGTTGATTCATTAGAACGATCTTTCATATGAGCATACACCAGATTACTGTGCTTACCGTCTACAGTTGAACCAAATAACAGCACCAAAACCTGCCAAATACACACGTCCCCTTTTCCCACCTTTTCCACATCACTTGTAGGCTCGTTTTTCTCAAATAACTTTGCCCAATTTTAAACTGAAATGCCAAAAGATAGTAGTATAAAACACGTCCTGATTATTGGTAGTGGACCCATCATCATTGGACAAGCTTGCGAATTTGATTATAGTGGTAGCCAAGCGGCTCAGAGTCTTAGAGAAGAAGGGATCATTGTATCCTTGATAAACTCTAATCCTGCGACGATAATGACGGACCCGAGTATGGCAGAAAACGTCTACTTGCTTCCGCTCACCGTAGCCAGTTTAGAAAAAATACTGAAGGAGCAGCCTTCCATTACACACGTTCTTCCTACCATGGGTGGACAGACCGCATTGAACCTTGCCTTAGAAGCAGATGAAATTAGTCTTTGGGAAGACCACAATGTAAACATCATAGGTGTAGATATAGCCGCTATTGAGAAAACGGAGAATAGAGATCTATTCCGTTCTTTTATGATAGAGCTGGATATTCCTATTGCTACTTCTAAAATAGCCAATTCATACCTAGAAGCAAAAGAGGTTGCCCAAGAGATTGGCTACCCACTTGTTATTCGTCCATCGTTCACTATGGGTGGATACGGAGGTGGATTCGTACACAAAAAAGAAGAGTTTGACGAAGCAGTGAAACGCGGACTTGAAGCATCTCCTACACACGAAGTACTTGTAGAACAAGCCGTACTTGGTTGGAAAGAATATGAGCTAGAGCTACTACGCGACGGTAACGACAATATTGCCGTAATCTGTACCATAGAAAACTTTGACCCAATGGGAATACATACGGGTGAAAGTATAACCGTAGCTCCCGCTATGACCTTGAGTGATACGTGTTTCCAAGAAATGAGAGATATGGCACTCAATATGATGCGTAATCTAGGAACATTTGCCGGAGGATGTAATGTGCAGTTCTCTGTAAATCCAGAAGACGAACAAATCATTGCCATTGAGATAAACCCACGTGTTTCGCGTAGTTCTGCCTTGGCTTCTAAAGCTACAGGTTATCCTATTGCCAATATTTCAGCTAAGCTTGCTTTAGGTTTAAACCTAGATGAGCTTAAAAATCCAGTTACCAAAACAACTTCGGCATTCTTTGAGCCAAGTATGGATTACACTATTGTAAAAATACCGCGTTGGGATTTCAAAAAATTCCCGGGGGCGGATACTACTCTTGGTCTTCAGATGAAATCTGTAGGTGAGGTAATGGCAATAGGACGAAGCTTCCAAGAAGCACTTCAAAAAGCATGTCAATCCCTAGAAATTAAACGTCAAGGTATAGGTGCAGACGGATACGAGCTAAAACAATTGGACGCCATTCTACACAGTCTGGCCAACCCGAGTTGGGATAGAATATTCCACATACGCGATGCAATGGCCATGGGAATGCCCATCACAAGCATTCAAAAAATCACTAAAATAGATCGATGGTTCCTCGAGCAGATCTACGAAATAGTGAAAATGGAACGTGAGATTAAAAAATATACCCTCGAAAACATAGACGAAGAAACCATGCGTCTGGCTAAGCAAAAAGGTTTTGCCGATTCACAGATAGCACACCTATTGGGAGGTGACCTTACCGACATGGATGTCTATGCCAAACGAAATGCACTAGGCGTCAGTCGTATCTACAAAATGGTAGACACTTGCTCTGCCGAGTTCACTTCTCCTACCAATTATTTCTATTCCACCTTTGACGGTGAAAACGAGAGTAAAGTCTCTGATAAAAAGAAGATTATAGTAATTGGCTCTGGACCCAATAGAATAGGTCAGGGTATAGAATTTGACTACAGTTGTGTACACGGAATAAAAGCGGTACAAGAAGCTGGATACGAGGCTATTATGATAAACTGTAACCCAGAAACGGTGAGTACAGATTTCAATACTGCCGATAAACTATACTTTGAGCCTGTGTTCTGGGAACACCTTTGGGATATTGTACAATTGGAAAAACCAGAAGGTGTAATAGTGCAGCTGGGTGGCCAAACTGCTCTGAAACTTTCTGAAAGACTAAGAGACGAAGGAATCAAAATAATAGGTACATCGTTCGAAAACATGGACCTCGCCGAAGATAGGGGTTCGTTCTCTACATTACTAAAAGAACTCGGTATACCGTATCCTAAATTTGGTGTAGCCGAAAATGCATACGAGGCTATAGAGGTGGCCCACAAAGTGGGTTATCCTGTACTGGTCAGGCCTAGTTATGTACTGGGTGGTCAAGGAATGAAAATCGTTATCAATGATGACGACTTGCAAAAAGCTGTAATTGATTTGCTGGGTGACCTACCAGGCAACAAGGTGCTTATTGATCATTTCCTGGACAGAGCAGAAGAAGCAGAAAGCGATAGTATAAGTGATGGTGACGATTGTCACATCATAGGACTCATGGAGCACATAGAGCCAGCGGGTATTCACTCTGGAGATTCGTCTGCAGTATTGCCGCCATTTAGTTTCTCAGACAATGTCATCAACAAAATAGAAGCGTATACAAAGCAAATTGCAACAGCAATGGATGTACGTGGGTTGCTCAACATACAATTTGCCGTAAAAAACGAAGAGGTTTATGTAATAGAAGCAAACCCAAGAGCGAGTAGAACGGTACCTTTCATTTGCAAAGCTTATCGCGTACCTTATGTCAATATAGCAACTAAAGTAATGCTTGAGTATAAGAAGCTTAAAGACTTCGACATCAAACCTTACAAACATGGTTATGCTATCAAGCAACCGGTATTCTCTTTCAATAAATTCCCTAACGTAAATAAGGAGCTTGGACCAGAAATGAAGTCTACAGGTGAGGCTATACTCTTTGTAGATAGCATTAAGGATCCTCTCTTCAGGGAGTTGTACAACCAGAAATCCATGTTCCTAAGTAGATAATGTTTAAGTACCTTTTAATTGCTTTAGTAGGTTACTGGGTTTTTAGACGTGTCTTCAAAGTAGCAGATGCTGTAAAACGCGATGGACGCCCTGCACCAAACGATACTGTTCAATCGGATAAACCTAAAAACAAATCGAATATTGATCACTCCAAGGGCGGTCAATACGTTGATTATGAAGAGGTAGAGTAGCCGTTTTTTTTAACACTAAGGATGTAAGTCAAGGTTAGTTTTATGAACAAGAGAAAAGTAAACCAACTTGCTTATGAGATAGTTTCAGCTGCCATTAAGGTACATAATGCCTTAGGGCCTGGTTTACTTGAATCTATTTACGAAAAATGCCTTGAACACGAGTTGCAAAAACGAGGACATAAGGTAGTAAGTCAAAAGGTTATTCCCATCTCTTATGATGGCTTAGAATTAGATGCTAATCTTAGACTTGATCTCTTTGTAGACAACCTCGTTATTGTAGAAGTAAAAGCTGTTCAAGAAGTCCATCCTGTGCACCAAGCACAAATACTCAGTTACATGAAACTTCTAAATGTTCCCAAAGGTATTCTCATTAACTTCCATTGTACTAAGATTACTGATGATGCTCAGCACTTCGTAAATCAAATTTTTAAAGACCTGCCAGCCTAAGATTTAGTCATTTACAAAACCTTACCTCCTTAGTGGTTCATGTACGCTAAAAAAACCAGAAGTAATCCTCATTGTTTTGGAGGTTTCTTTCGTCTAATTCTTTTTGCAAAACTACTTGTTCCTCAGGTGATGAAATAGCCAATATCGTTTGCGTATTTTTATAGTCTACACCTTCTTCAGATTGTATCACTACTCCATAAATGTCTTTACCTATCTTCTTTTTGTTGTTCGTTACCCAACTAAAGTTTTCTTCTTTGGCGAGTAGCTCTTTGGCG
>CAWVTO010000192.1:0-4057 GCA_963932895.1 uncultured bacterium | reverse complement strand
ACATTTATTTGGTAAAAAATAGAATCTCCTTCGTTTACCCGTGTATTCTTCGTGTTTACTTTCAGCAGTGTACTTCGCATAAACCGCTTCGTGAAAGAGGTTTTGTTCTTTTTAGGTTGTAGCACTATGTTGTCTGGCGTTATGCTTAACCCGTCTACATTTTTGGTGTCAAAGTTCCATTGTATTGTAGTTCCTTGTGGTACGCTGAGTTCACCAATGTTGCGTACTTTTTCATTAGCCATACCCAAATATTTGGGGTAAGATAGTGTTGCACTGTAGCCAGATAGGCTAGGTTTTAATGCCAAATCGAGATAATACGCTTTACTGGCAAAACCTCCTGCTTCAAAATAGACCTTCTCAGATCGTTGTACATTGCTTATAAGATAGCGAAATTGACCTTGCTCATCGCTTTTCATTTTGTAGCGTTGACTGCCAATGTAGATATATGCTGCTGCTGGTATTTCGGTTCCTTCTAGTGTTAATGGTACCTCTATGTTTTGGTTTTGTATAGCCTGTTGCTCACCCAAGTTGGTGATGAAATCAAAAGGAGCTTCAATCTCAAAGTGCTGATTAAAATTAACAACACGTTGGGTGCTTTTCTTAAAACCGGGACTTACTAAAAGTATGAATGCTAAAGCGATAGCTGGGAGTAAAGCGTATTTTACGTACTTCAGGTTGGATTTGTAAGGTATCGCATTGGCAAACGGAACGGGTTGCAGTGAAGCGGTGCGTTGCTCTATGCTTGCGAGCAGTAGATTATTATCACCTTGTTCTGCTTCATCTTGCAGCTGCAAGGTGTTAATCAACTTGTCTTTGACTTCCGGGAAATGGTTTCCAATCAGTTGTGACGCTTCTTTTGTCCCAAATTTTCTGTTCACGTTAATAAGACCAAGTATTGGTCGTATAATATACCAGCCTACTACACCTAAACAAAGGAGTATGAAACTGTAAAATAGCAACGTTCGAGCGGTTGTTCCAAAACGAGCAAAGTATTCGAAAAATGAGAGTGCAAAAAATGCTGCAAATACAAGAGAGATACCCAAAATAGCTCCTTTGAGAAGTTGGTTTTGGTAATACTTTTTGATGAAGCTTTCTAGTTTCTGTATGAGTGTATTGTATACTGCCACGTCAGTCTGTTTCGTATAACGCAAATGTACACTTTTTGTTGCCTTGTTTCAGTGCGTTTTGACCTTACTTATGTTGTACTTTGCCTGTAGGTTTGAATCTACTTTGCTCTGTCTATGTGGGCTTACATTGGGATGTAAAGTTTGGGTGGAATGTAAAAATACAACTAGACATCATGAAACCGTGACCTAAACGTTATTTTCGTGTCTTCGTTATGAAAAATATAGTATTCGCATTAGCCATTTTTCCTTTTCTAATTGGAGCTAGTTATTACACTAGCGACACACCTCCTGTTACCAATAAAATACAATGGTATGATTTCAATACGGGTTTTAATCTTGCTCAGCAAGAAGGAAAAATTGCTGTAATCGACTGTTATACAGATTGGTGTGGTTGGTGTAAGGTGATGGATAAGAAGACTTTTTCGAATAATAGTATTATCAAGCGATTCAATGAAAATTACATAGCTATTAAATTTAATCCGGAGAAGCCTGGAAGGTACGACGCTGGCACTGGCGACTCGCTTAGTGGAAGAGAGCTGCTGTTGGCTTTGTCTAATAATAAGCCTGGGGGTTATCCTACATTCTTCTTTTTTGTTCCAGAAACAAAGAAGATGTTTCAAGTGCCCGGATATCAAGACGTAAAAAAATTTAGCGAAACACTTGACAATGTAGAACGCTACAGGAAAGCAGTTTCAAGATAATCTTGCATAATAAGGTAAGGCAGAATACAGTATACCAAAAAACAACAAATCAAAAACAACACATATTGGGACGTAGAAAGAAGAAGGACCAGCAAATGCATTTTGAAAATGTAGAATTGCTTGCCGCAGGAGGTGAAGGCCATGCATTAGCTAAAATAGAAGGTAAAGTAATTTTCGTAAAATACGGAGCTCCTGGTGATGTAGTCGATTTACAGATAGTAGGGCGTAAGAAGAAATTTAGTCTTGCTAAAATTACTCAAATTCACACATCTAGTAAGCTGAGAGTAGAGCCGTTTTGTGAGCACTACGGTACATGTGGTGGCTGCAAGTGGCAACATATAGATTATGCTGCACAAGCTGAGCTCAAAGACCAATGGGCTAGAGATTGTATGGAGCGTATAGGTAAGATTGAGATCGGAGAAACCTTGCCTATTCTGGCAGCTAAAGATCTTCAGTTTTATCGCAATAAAATGGAGTATACTTTTAGCAATAAGCGATGGTTATACGAAAACGAGACATTAGAAGATTTAGACCATACCAATGCTCTTGGTTTTCACGCCCCAGGTAGATTTGACAAAGTACTGGCCATAGATAAGTGCTGGTTACAAGATGATAAAGGAAATGCCCTACGCAACTTTGTATATGCGTTTTGTATAGCAAACGACTATTCGTTTTATGATCTGAAAGATCATGGAGGTCTCATGAGAAACTTAATGCTACGCAATACCGTAGAAGGTGACTGGATGGTGAATGTCGTATTTGCTTTGCCAGATATGGATAAGATAGAGCCGCTTATGGCTGCTATACAAAAAGAATTTAACCCAAAGGCATTGAACTATTGTATCAATACAAAGTTGAATGATAGCATCTTCGATCAAGAATTTATCCCATACAGCGGCGATTTTGAGATTCAAGAAGAATTGGGTGGTTTGAAATTCAATATTTCTCCAAAGTCATTCTTTCAAACCAATCCTAAACAAGCAGAAAATTTATACAAGGTAGCTATAGATTTTGCAGATATACAAGCAGATGATGTGGTATATGATTTGTATTGTGGTACAGGAACAATTACCTGTGTAGCGGCAAAATCTGCTAAGAAGGCCGTAGGTGTAGAAATAATAGAAGAAGCCATAGAGGCTGCAAAGGTAAATGCAGGTATCAATGGGTTGAGCAACGTAGAGTTTCTTGCCGGAGATATGAAAGATGTTTTCAATGCAGAGTTTTACACAACACACGGTAAGCCAGATATCATTATTACAGACCCTCCGCGTAGCGGAATGCACCCTAAAGTAGTAGAATACTTGGGCGATATTGCATGTCCTAAGATTGTGTACGTGAGTTGCAATCCAGCAACACAAGCAAGAGATCTAGCTATGTTAGATGGTAAGTATAAGGTTGTAAAAAGCCAGGCCGTAGACATGTTTCCACAGACACACCATGTGGAGAATGTAGTGCTGCTAGAGCTTAGATAGTCAACTCCATCTCAAAGTCATCCATGAAGTAGCCTTTGCCTATGTCAAAGACTACTTCATTTTTTTTTATAAAGCCTAATTTTTCATAAGCAGCAATGCTTTTGTCGTTGTACTTATTTACGGTAAGTCGTATGCGTTTGTGCTTTTCGGCTTTTGCTGCTGCGATAGCGTAGTCCATCATTTGCTTGCCGTAACCTTTGCCTCTTTCATGCAGTAGGAGATATATTTTACTTATAAATAGACCATCGTTTTGGTGCAACAGGGATAGATACCCAATAGGTTCTTTAGCTTGCCAAAGTGTATAGTCATATCCTTCTTCTATTTGATTGGATATAGCAGCTTCGTTCTGAAACTTAGCCAGCATATAGTCTACTTGAGCTATTCCAATAATTGGCGTGTAGTGCTGTGTCCATATTTGCTTGGCAAGAATGGCTACAGTGGTTATATCTTCTTCTGATACAACCTGCTTAGGCTTCAGTTTATCGTGCCCCAAAGTTGTATCCAATGGAAACACTTACAGGTGTATACAAGCGTTGGCCTTTACCCTCTCTGTAGAGTAAGTAAAACACCTCACTTATTTCGCTTTGTTGGGAAAATCCGGGTTGAGTCGTATTGGTAGCAGCTCCTACATTTACATTACTCCAACCTAGACCAAAACTAGCGTCAAAGTATAGTTTATCTCCTAGTTTGGCTTGCCCGCCCAGTTGAGCATAAATACCAGTTCTAATTCGACTAAACTCGGTATCTACTTCTTGCC
>CAWVTO010000191.1:0-4057 GCA_963932895.1 uncultured bacterium | reverse complement strand
TGGCTCCTTATGAGGCTACTCAGTTTTCGTTAGCACGCATCAAAGAAGGAAAAGAGACCATCTCTGTGACGGGTAACGTACTAAGAGATTATCTAACAGACTTGTTCCCAATACTCGAGCTTGGTACGAGTGCAAAAATGCTAAGTATAGTGCCGCTAATGAATGGTGGAGGCTTATTTGAAACAGGAGCTGGAGGAAGTGCTCCCAAGCATGTTCAGCAGTTTGTAGACGAAAATTATTTGCGTTGGGATTCGCTGGGCGAGTTCTTGGCTTTAGCCGTATCTCTAGACCACCTAGGACAGACGTTTGATAATCCTAAGGCAAGCGTATTGGGATCTACACTGGATGAGGCAACAGAAAAATTCTTAGCCAATGATAAGTCTCCTGCTCGTAGACTTGGACAGATCGATAATAGAGGATCACATTTTTACTTGGCAATGTACTGGGCAGAGGCTCTTGCAAATCAAAACCAGGATGCAGACCTAAGAGCACAGTTTGGTCCACTTGCAGAACTATTGGGCAGTAACGAAGCTAAAATAAACGAAGAGTTAGTAAGTGTACACGGCAATACTGTAAACATAGAAGGATACTACTTGCCAGACGAAGTTAAAACTAGCCGAGCAATGCGTCCGAGCGAAACCCTAAATGGGATACTTGGAGGATTGACGAGAGCGTAGGGCATATTGTAGATGGACTAATAATTAAGATGGGAAAATTTTTATTCCCAATCTTAATTATCCGATTTTATTGCTTTATGAGTTTAATACTCTGATGACCTATTGTGTTGTGTAAATTTAAATAATAAAGGCCTGATATTAATGAGCGAGTGTCTATTGTCTTAACATTTTTTTCATCGCTTGCTTTAGTACTAATTCTCTCACTGTGTAATGGATTCCAAGTTCGGAATGAGGTGCATCTTCTAGTGTGATATCATTACGCAGGTTGAGTATACTAAATGATTAAACGAAAAAAGGACCTGTATTTACAGGTCCTTTTTTAATATCGATAAAGCTAAAATTAGCTATGTATAGCCCTGTTTTCTGTGGCTGCAAGGGCAGCTTCTTTGGTTGCCTCACTGGTAGTAGGGTGTGCATGGCATACACGTGCTATATCTTCGGCACTCGCACGGAATTCCATTGCAGTTGCTATCTGCGTAATCATATCTGCCACTCGCGGTCCTATCATATGAGCCCCGAGTACTTCATCTGTTTTTGCATCTGCTAGTATTTTTACAAATCCATCTATGTCCATGCCAGCTACCGCTCTTCCGTTGGCACGGAAGGGGAATTGACCTACTTTGTAAGCAACACCTGCTTCTTTGAGTTGCTCCTCAGTTTGGCCTACACCTGCTACTTCTGGCCAAGTGTATACTACGCCTGGTACGAGATTGTAGTTTATATGTGGCTTCTGGCCTGCGAGCATTTCTGCTACGGCTACACCTTCTTCTTCTGCTTTGTGAGCCAGCATTGCACCTTTTACTACATCACCTATAGCATATATGTTTGGTATGTTTGTTTGTAGATGCTCGTTTACTTCTACACGACCTCTATCGTCTATTTTTACTCCAGCTTTATCCGCGTGTAGTCCGGCTGTGTGTGGTTTCCTACCTACAGCTACCAGGCAGTAATCTCCTTCTAAGGTTACTTCGCCTTTTTTGCCTTCTGCTGTTACAGTGACGGTTTTGCCTTTGGCAGTTACACCGGTCACTTTATGACCTAAGTGTAGTTTCATACCCTGTTTTTTCATCACACGGCCCATCTCTTTACCCAAGCTAGCGTCCATACTTGCTATTATGCTTGGAGCATATTCTACTACACTCACCTCAGCACCAAGTCTGCGGTATACAGATCCCAATTCTAGACCTATTACACCACCACCTATTACGATTAGGTGTTTTGGTATTTCCTTAAGCTCTAGAGCTTCTGTAGAAGTGATTACACGTTTCTTATCTATCTCAATACCCGGTATGCTACTTGGCTTACTTCCGGTAGCTATGATGATATTTTTGCCCGTTAATTTTTCGGTCTTTTCCCCTTCTACCTGTATGGTATTAGCATCTATGAAAGAACCCATTCCGGTGTAGGTATCTATCTTGTTTTTCTTCATCAAGAATTCTACCCCTTTAGTCATTTGGTCTACCACGCCTTGCTTGCGGGCTACCATCTGCTTAAAATCAATTTTGGGCGTACCAATATTGATACCATGGTCAGAAAACTTGTGTACTGCATCATGGTATTGATGTGAGCTGTCCAGCATAGCCTTACTCGGTATGCAGCCTACATTGAGGCACGTACCCCCAAGGGTGTTGTACTTCTCTACTATTGCAGTTTTCATACCTAGCTGTGCACATCGGATAGCACATACGTAGCCACCTGGGCCGCTTCCTATTATAATTACGTCGTAGTTCATTTAGTATATCTCTTCTTGTTGCTCTATGCGAAGGCCTACGGCAAGTACATTTGCCAAGGTTTCGAGTCGCATATTTTGTTCTATTTCAACGGTGTATTTTCCTTTGTTGTCTAGGTATTTTCGATGCAAAATGGGTGATTGAAAGGTCACAACATCTCCTAACCCGCTCCCGAGCCATTTGCCAGATTTAGTTGCTAAATCCACGCTTATTACTTCACTTTTTTTGCTGCCATCTGGTTTGGTAATATTTAATTTCAGGTAAATATTGGCATATGGATAGTCGCCAGATACACGAAGGTTTGCAAATATTTGATGGTAAAAGCCGGGGTTTTCTAAACGGAATGTATCGGTAACAATATGCTCATAGTGCCAACCTTCTTCGGGCAATACATGGTAGCGATCTACCAATGCATCGTCACTGCAAGCAGATAAAGCTGCTGCAAAGACGACTGTGAGTATGAAAAGTGTGTTTTTCAAGAGTGAAACAAAGGTAGGAAAAATGAATGATGACCTACGAAAAAGTGTAGGCGTTTTGCATAAGTTTATTGGATTGATTTGTAGACTGGGATAACTTTGGTGCTTTATGATCAGTATGAAAGCAAAAAGGAGCATATAACTTAGAGTTAGTGAAATAATGCCAAAAAAATAGCCCAATGAAAATACTCATTGGGCTTTGTAACGTATTGTATTAATTCTTCCTACATCTTTTTTTGTATTGCCTTTGGCAAAGCATCTTTATGTATCATGAAATTCATGGTTTTCAATGCTACGTATGGCATACTTGCGTAGAAGTAGCCATCGCAATCATTGTACGATGTTCCCCAGCTATTTTTCACAATAAAGTATTCACTTCCTGCTTGGTCAGTCACAATACCGGTAAGGTGCATTCCATGATCGTCTGTAGTAAGGTAGTTGTCAAATGCCTCTTGTCTCATTTCTTGCGTAATAACAAGTTCCTTGCCTGGTGAGTCAAACTGAGTTCCGGCTTTGTCTGCTCCTGCATCATTAAATTGCTTATTGTCTTTTCCTTTCACCGTAAGTGCAGATTCATCCTCAGGTACTATGGCTAGCCCATTTTTGAAACTAAACCCTTTCTCACTGACATCTGCTGCCCAACCTAGTCCGAAACCTTTGTTTATGGCACTTTTCATTATGCTCATCATTTCGTCCATAGGTACGTTGTACGCCTGTGCCCATATCCAGTTATCGGGCACTTCTAGTACAAAGCTTTCGTTGAAAGGGTGGTGTGTGAAAGAGGTGATAATCACATAATCGTCCATGTTCATTTCTAAACTCTCTGCGAAGCTAGTAGGAGTATAGCTGGTTCCATTGTATTCAAAATTTTCTGGAACAACACCTAAGTACGCATCCAGTATAGCACTAAAGGCGGGTTTCCAACTTGTCGTAAGTTTCTTTTGCTTATTGGCAATAATGGCATCCAAAAATCCTTTGAGTGCAGCTTCCATTTCGCTGTGGTTGTGATTTTCTAATCCGTAGTTTAGACCTTTGTATGCCTCTTGCGGCATTATACCATACTTCTTTATTACGTAAGGGATATCGTGAAAAGCACCCCCTTGGCTAAAATTAGCCGTACCGTGCATACGTACATAGTTTTCTGCTTTGTCTTCGTATGCCTTACGCACGATGT
>CAWVTO010000190.1:0-4135 GCA_963932895.1 uncultured bacterium | reverse complement strand
AGGCGGCTCAAGTAGGTTTTGACTGGCCCAGTAAAGAGGATGTATGGGAGAAAGTAGACGAGGAACTTCAAGAATTTAAAGAAGCAGAAGGGATAGAAAAGGAGGAGGAGTTTGGTGATCTGCTATTTAGTCTGGTCAACTATGCTCGCTGGCTAAAGATAAATTCAGATGATGCTTTAGAGAAAACCAACCGTAAATTCAAGTACCGATTTGAGGCTATAGAATCCTATGCCAAAGTACAAGGTAAGCAGCTAGAGGATATGACACTTGCCGAAATGGATGAGGTATGGGAAGAAGCCAAGAAAAAGTGAGCTATTCGCCTAGCTAAATACCCATATTATTGTTTACTATTGAACAGGCTATAAATTGGCCTCATATTTGATATAATCGAACCAATGAATAAAATACTATTTATCTTACTGTGCATGGCCTTTGCAACCAGTGCAATTGCACAAACTGAAGTGTATGACAATACAAACTTTGATGATAAAATAGCTACTGTCATCCTTCAAAAGGATATAGATATTTACGATCCACTTCCGTTACTAAACCTAGCATCTGGCAGTCAGTTGCGGCTTAGTTTTGATATGTTAGATCCGAACAATGAGTTTTTTAACTTCTCATTTGTACACTGCGATAGAAACTGGGAACCCAGTGACTTGCAACCCATGGAGTACGTTACGGGCCAGACAATGGGAGAGATTACCGATTTTAAATTCTCTACCAATGCATTTACAAAATATACACACTACACGGTGAAATTTCCCAATGCCAGTATGCAGATAACCAAAAGTGGCAACTACATTATCAAGGTATATCGAAACTTTGATGAAGAGGATGTGCTGCTTACACGCAGGTTTATGGTAGTTGATAATCAAACCAAAATAAGATCGGATATACGAACGGCTACCTTAGCTGAAAAGCGTTTCACCCACCAAGAAGTAGATTTTATGGTAGACTATAAAGGATTTAGTATCCCCAATCCCTTTTTGGATGTGAACGTAACCATATTGCAAAACAACAGTTGGAACAATGCTATCTATAACCTCAAACCACTCTTTGTGAATGGCGATCAGCTTAGTTTCAACTATGAGGACAAGAACCTTTTTCCGGGTACCAATGAGTTTCGCTTTTTTGATATTCGATCACTCCGTTTCTTCAGTAACAATGTGATAAAAAAATACAGGGACAGTGTTCAAAATTGTGTGCTCAGACCAGAAGAACCCAAAGGTCATCTAAACTATGTACGTTGGCTAGATTACAATGGTAAGCGTGTGATCTTGAATGACGATGGGATAAATATAGTAGAAGATGGAGACTATGCGTTGATACACTTTTACTTGAAAACCAATGACTTGAGCGATCAAGGTGAGGTGTATGTATATGGTGAATTAAGCGATTGGCAGCTTCAGGAGAAGTTCAAAATGAAGTACTTTCCAGATTACGATATGTATGGGGTTTCCGTACTTCTCAAGCAGAGCTATTATAACTATCACTTTGTGCTCAAGGACAAAGAAGGCAACATAGACTATACGTTTACAGAGGGAAACCACCAAGAGACGGAGAATGACTATACTATTCTGATATACCACAAAAACGTGTTTTACGGGTACGACGAGATTATAGGAGCAACTACACGCAACAGTAATACGTTAAAAGAATAAATAGATGCTTTGATTTTAGAGCGGGAATTCTATTTTCGCCATGGTAGGAGTGGATAAAGATTTAGTCTATAAAATAGCCCTCACACAGATACCCGGTATCGGTAGTGTTTTAGCAAAGAACTTAATTGGCTATTGCGGTGGTGTGCGAGAAGTTTTTGAAAAATCGCGTGAGTTTCTAAAGAAAGCCCCTGGAGTAGGGGAGGTTTTATCGCAGAACATCAAAAAATTCGATGATTTCAGTAATGCAGAACAAGAGGTTAAGTTTATTGAGAAAAATAATATTCGTCCTGTCTTTTTCCTTGATAAAGAATACCCTGTTCGGCTCAAAAATATTCCAGATTGCCCTATTCTGCTTTACGTGCGAGGCAATCAGAACCTAAACCCAGAGAAAATAATTGCCATAGTAGGTACACGTAAAATGACCGAATACGGTAAACAGTTTATCAATAAATTTATAGAAGACATTGCTCCATACGAGCCTACGGTAGTTAGTGGTTTGGCGTATGGTGTAGATATATGGGCACACAAGCAGTGTCTCAAGCACGGCGTAGAAACTTTTGGTGTTGTGGCTCATGGTATGGATAGAATTTATCCTGCTTTGCACAGCAATATAGCTCGCGATATGGTAGCTGCAAATGGGGCTATTATTACAGAATATACAAGCGGATCTACTCCAGATAGAGAGCATTTCCCTATGCGAAATAGGATAGTTGCAGGTATGGTAGATGCGGTGATAGTAGTAGAAAGTGCTGCCAGCGGTGGCTCACTTATTACTGCAGAGTTGGCCAACCAATACAACCGAGATGTGCTTGCAGTGCCGGGTTCTATTGGTGAGAAGTACAGTGCTGGGTGCAATTATCTTATCAAAAACCGCAAAGCAAGTTTGCTCCAAGGCGTAGAAGATGTCGTAAGACAACTCAATTGGGATGTTAAGATGGAGAAAAACAATCAGCGAAAGCTGTTTGTGGAGTTAAGTGATGATGAGCAAAAACTGGTAGATATGATACAGGAAAGCAAAGAAATGGGCATAGACCAACTAATGGCACTCTCGGGTATGTCAAGCAGTACGCTGGCTATGACCTTATTAGAATTAGAAATGAAAAACTGTATTTGTTCCTTGCCTGGCAAACGATACCAAACCATCTAGAAATTCATGATAAAGAAGTCTGATTTTAATTTTGAGCTAGACGAAGCTCGCATTGCCAAGTACCCACTAGAGCGTAGGGATGAATCCAAGCTATTGGTATACAAAGACGCCGTTTTTAGTCACCATGTTTTCAAGAATATGAATGAGATACTCGGAAATGACACGCTCATTGTACGCAACAACGCTAAGGTAATACCCGCACGTCTCTATTTCAAGAGGGCTACTGGAGCACTCATAGAAGTACTGCTACTGGAACCGATCCAGCCGAGCAACTACGAACGAGCCTTTGCTGCTACAACTGCTTGCCAATGGAAGTGTATCATAGGCAATAGCAAGAAATGGAAGGTAGATGAGCTCATTGGCTTAGTAGGAAACGATGAACTCGTACAAGCCAAATTAGTCAGTAGGCAGGATCGTATTGTTGAGCTATCGTGGCAAAACGGTAAGACCTTCACCGATCTGCTGGATGAAATAGGAGAGTTGCCACTACCGCCGTACCTCAATAGAGATACCGAAGCAGCAGATGTACAAACGTATCAAACCATATTTGCGAGTAATGCAGGCTCCGTAGCCGCACCTACGGCAGGATTACATTTTACGTCGGAAGTATTGTCATCCCTAGAACGTAAGGGTGTAGCAACAGCAGAGGTGACACTACACGTAGGAGCAGGCACATTTTTGCCTGTAAAAGAAGATAACGTTGTAGACCACGACATGCACAGAGAGCATTTTGAGGTAAGCAAGGACGCTTTGCTGTGTCTCATCGCAAATGACAAACGGGTAGCAGTAGGCACTACGAGCCTTCGTGTATTGGAGAGTTTGTATTGGATAGGAATACAGCTTAGCCAGGGAGATCATAACCTACTGGTACATAAGTTAGAACCGTATGAAGTTGAAACAAGCCTATCGTATGTAGGGTCGCTTAAGCATATTGTCAGCTATATGGAGGCAGAAGGTCTGAGCACACTACAAGGAGCTACCGAAATTATGATTTTGCCGCATTATACGCCAAGAAGTATCGATGCTTTAATTACTAATTTTCATCTACCGGAGAGTACCTTACTCATGCTCATAGCGAGCGTGGTAGGAGATGAGTGGAAGGAAATTTATGCAGAAGCGATCCGCAATGACTACAGGTTTTTAAGTTATGGAGATTGTAGCTTGTTATTTGTGAGTTAATTTTATTTTTGTATTATGTTACTTTCAAACCTAACATACTTTTATTGGGGGATTAGCTCAGTTGGCTAGAGCGTTTGGCTGGCAGTCAAAAGGTCATCGGTTCGAATCCGATATTCTCCACTTTTTTTCTTTCTAAGGTTTTCAA
>CAWVTO010000189.1:0-4164 GCA_963932895.1 uncultured bacterium | reverse complement strand
CTGATCTCGCTATAGAAGGTATTGGCGAAGATAGTGAGGACGAGCAGCCCCTGATTGGATAGTTTCTACACCTCCAATGTCACCCTACATCCTGCGTGACTTCTTACATTCATTACACCGTCTTCTAATATCAGGTACTGTCCTTTGATGCCCACAAGTTTGCTTTCTATGACTTTTACTTTCTCTAATTTTAGGCTTTTCACCTTCTCTGGGTGCTGCTCTACGGGAAAGTTTATCTCGGTAATATCTGGTGTAGAAACCAAGTAATGCTGATATTCTGTAGGAACGAGTGTAGCCATTTCATCCCGCACTTCTGTTATAGTCTTCTCTACTTCTACTATGCCTTTTAGCATTCGCTGCCAAGCGGTCTTATCGCTAATGTGCTCTTTGAGACTAACTTCTATGAGCCCTGCTAGCTGACGATACGGAACTTCTGCTAGTACTATGGCTTGCGTAGCTCCTTGGTCTATCCACCTGTAGGGCATATTTGTGTCCCGCGTTACACCTACCTTATAGTTACTGGTAAGGGCTATGTATACTACGTGCGGTTGCAGATGATATTTCATCTCCCACTCGTAGTCTCGTATGGCAATACCATTGTGTATCTCACTGAGTTCTGGTCGCATTATGCTCGGGCTGGCTAGTGGACTCTCCATAAACTCTTGGTAGGTCAATCCTTCTCCAAATGCCTTGTTAATCTTCTGCCCAGAGATCACAGAATTGATGTACCCTTCGTACTCTATGCGAATAGGTTTCCCTATCAACGCATTCATATCAATAGATTCTAAAGGATCCAGAACATCCTTCATCTTGAGGGTATATTGAGGAATGTTAGACACCAACTCGGTGCTCATTTTACGAAGGTTACCTGTGATTTGCATTGCTGTCGCAAAGCAAGCAACAAAAGAGAGAAGCACCAAATCTGGAATAACAAAAGCACCAAATTCCATTAGATTTGCTCCATGAAGAAACTTTTCTTTCTACTACTCACCGCAACACTAGCCGCATGCAGCACCAAAACTACCCAAGAGCATAAAACTCTTTTTGAAACTTCTGAAGGAATGCAATCTGCTCCGTATGCAGAAGGGATAGCTTGGTGGCAGTCGCTATCTAGTGATTACAGCCAAATACAAATGCAAGAATATGGAATGACCGATGCTGGTATTCAGTTACATACCATTATACTGAGTAAGGAAAGCAAGAAGTTATCAGACCTTTCTAAGACAGATAAGACTATCATCCTCATTAACAATGCCATACATCCCGGAGAACCCGACGGCGTAGATGCCAGTATGATGCTCTACCGAGACCTTGCCAACACTGAAAGCACTCTTTTAGACAGTTGTATCCTCGTATGTATTCCGTATTACAATATTGGCGGAGCCATCAATAGGAATAGCACTACACGTGCCAATCAAGATGGTCCGGAGGAATATGGTTTTAGGGGAAATGCCCAGAATCTAGACCTGAACCGCGACTTTGTAAAATGCGATAGTCGAAACGCTGAAAGCTTCGCAAAGCTACTCCAACTGATAGACCCCGATATGTACATAGAAACTCATGTGAGCAATGGAGCCGATTATCAATACACGATGACTTATCTCAGTACACAACCGGATAAGCTAGGTGGAGAGATGGACAAGCAATTACGCACTCGAATGATTCCCGGCATAAAGCGTAAAATGAAAGCCAAGGACAACGAGATAGTACCGTATGTAAATCACTGGGGCGGACCATTAAAGAACTCGTATGCTACCTTCTATGATTCTCCTCGGTATAGCAGCGGGTTGACAACATTGCACAACATCTACGGTTTTATCACTGAGACGCATATGCTCAAGCCTTTCAAACAACGGGTGTATGCTACATACGATTACTTGCTAAGTTCATTGGAATACGCCCACGAACAAAGCAGCGAAATACAACGTACCCGCAATGCTCAAAAGCAATCTGTGGCTGCTGCTAAGCGTTTACCCATTGACTGGGCGGTAGACAACTTTGATTTTATGCAAATGGAATTTAAAGGATACGAATACGCCTACAAAAAAAGTAAGGTGACGGGCGAAGACAGACTCTACTACGACAGAACTAAACCGATAACTAAATCCATGTTCTACAGGCACGCCATGCTAGCCACAAAACACAAAGACAAACCAACAGCCTACCTCCTTCGTAGAGGCTTTACAGCAGTAGAAGATAGACTGCGATGGAATGGCGTACAGCTAATAGAGCTCAAAAAAGATACTTCCATGCGTGTAGCTTCGTACATAATAGAAGACTACGAAACAGTAAAAACTCCGTATGAAAAGCACTACCTGCATTCCCAGACTAAAGCTAGGCTAGATACAATTACCTGGACATTCCGCAAGGGAGATTACCTCATACCCATGGGTACAGACAAAGATCGTTTCATCTTAGAGATGCTTGAGCCAGAAGGGCCCGATTCATATTTCAATTGGAATTTTTTTGATGCTGTACTGCAACAGAAAGAGCACTACAGTGCCTATGTATTTGAGGACAAAGCTGCTGCGATTTTAGAAGAGAATCCTGCACTAAGACAAGAATTGGAACTAAAAAAGAGGCAAGACAAGGACTTTAATAAAAACGCCTCGGCCCAATTGGAGTGGGTATATACCCATAGCTCACACTATGAAATAGAGCACAATCGATTGCCTGTCTTTAAAACTTTATAAAATCTACTTCTTCCTCTCCAACCCTTTGGTAGCTCCGGTGAGCAATAGCACGAGTGCAAGCATACCACTACCTGCTATAAATACTTCATTGCTATACTGCAAACTAGCCAGTTTCATAACTCCTCCAAGCAAATAGACTGCAACTGCCGTTATATTCAATTTACTCAAAAAACTGATTTCATTTTTGTCCAAGTAGTCTGTAGCAAGCAAATGAAATGCTGCATACGCTACTAAGAAAAAGTATATGGCTGTACCCATCCACGGAGCAGCCGCACCTAGCTTGAAAATACTGACCAATACTACAGCTGTAAGTGCAACCAATGGATATATAATTCGCGGTTCACGGTCTTTTATCATCAGCGAGTAGATCATGTATGCACCTACCTGTAACCAAACTACTCCTATGGCTATATCACCAAAACCCGGCCAACGCATAGCACTAAACAAGTAGATGAGTACGATACACGCTAAACTGCCGTAGATGAGTGTCGTTAGGAATTTTTTCATGGTTAATTTAGTTTCTTGGTCAGGGCAATAGCTTGGGTTCTGGCATTCTTATTACCGTAAATCACATTGTAGGCAAATTCTAGAATTGGCATTTCTACACCGTAGTTTTGGTTGAGCTTATAGATACTTTCTGTAGCATAGTAGCCCTCTGCTACCATCTCCATTTCCATCAAAGCAGATTTTACGGAGTAGCCTTTGCCTAGCATTGCACCAAGCGTACGATTTCTACTGTACTGCGAGTAGGCTGTTACCAGCAAGTCTCCCAAGTAGGCACTATCGTCTGCATCTCTATCTATAGGATGTACCGCCGCTATAAATCGCTTTATCTCGCGTATGGCATTACTCACAAGCACCGCCTGAAAATTATCTCCATATCCCAAACTATGGCACATTCCCGCTGCTATGGCGTATACATTTTTGAGTACTGCACTTATCTCCGTACCATATATATCGGCACTTGGCGTTACCTTTATGTAGCCGCAGTCTAGTGCCACACACATCTGCTCACAAAAAGCACTATTAGTGCTCGCAAAAGTGAGATAGCTCAATTTTTCTTGTGCTACTTCTTCTGCATGGCAAGGTCCTGTTATCACCCCAAAATCATCTTGACGTACACCCTTGTTTTCGAAGAGGTACTCGCCTACTATCTTAAGGCTATTGGGCTCCACACCTTTTATAGCCGAGATTATTTTTTTACCTGCTAGTTGTTCATTGCTGAGCTGGTCCAGTATATCAGATACAAAAGCAGACGGAGTTACAAGAAGTATTGTATCGTTTGCCGCTACCAACTCCACCGCATTATTCCCTGCGGTAAGCCTAGCAGTGTCTAGTTTTACGCTTCGCAAATATTTAGGGTTTCTCCCTTTGGTATTGATGTGGTTTGCGGTATCGGCACTACGCACCCACCAGTCTACATGCACTTCTGAGTTTTCCATCAGAATTTTTACCAAAGCAGTACCCCAAC
>CAWVTO010000188.1:0-4165 GCA_963932895.1 uncultured bacterium | reverse complement strand
ATTGGAGTGAAGGTATCGTGTGTGTAGATGTGCCATTGGCCTATATTTTAGGGCAACTCAAGATAAATTATGCCGTTGGTTATGATGTGAAATCAAGATTTTTGAAAGAGCACTATACGGTAAACCTACCAAAAGACGATTTACAAGCGTGCCTTCAGATTCTGAATGATATTGTGGGTGAAAACTTTGCTTTATTAGACGGACGTATTGTTTTGAACTAATCAATAGGCTTTCTTTGCAACAAGTGCGGAGAATACTCATTATATTTACTTTCCTATTTTCTTCTATTGCCTATGGACAACACCAGAATACGGATACGCTAATACAGCAGGAATATAAGGGGCCTTTGGGTAGTTATTTGGATCTACTTACTGAGCAAACAGACGTACGCTTTAGCTTCAAGAATAAGCTGTTAAAGAAAAAGAAGATTTCAATCTCTCGTAGGTGTAGCACCTTGAATAGAGCACTACAAGAGATAAAATTGCAATGTGCTATTGACCATAATATGATTGGAGCTAAGTCAATTACGCTTTATCCGATTAAGGGTAAATTTGTAATAGGAACTTTACTTAACAGTGAATCAAGCGAGAGAATTGTAGATGCCGTTGTTCAGATAGCTCAAACCAACACAAGTGTCCATTCAGACAAAGATGGAAATTTTAGACTCTACTGTTTAACAGATTCGGTTGAAGTGATTGTATATCATCCAAATTATCAGTTGATTAAAACAGATGTTTCAGTTGCTCAAAACATTCAATTTTTCATACGCATGCAGCCTATTAGCTTGTTGAATGAGGTTAAAGTACTTCGTATTGACTCGGTCAGAATTAGTATGCTTGCCTTTGATAAGGTGAAGCCAGAAAGCAAACAAATCATAGCTATAGGGGGCGAATCTGACGCCATGGCTCATATTAAATTAATTCCAGGTGTACAGAATGTTTCGTTTGGTCAACAAGGTCTTACCATACGCGGAGGAAGTCCGGACCAGAACTTAACGCTTTTGGATGGGATACCGGTGTACAATACCTACCATCTTCTAGGACTGTTTTCTATTTTTAATGCTTCGAGTATTAACAGTATAAAACTGCATAAGAATGCATTCCCCGCTAAATATACCAACAGACTAAGCAGCGTAATCGATGTATCTCTAAAAAATGGGAATAAGCGTAAAACGAAATTGGAAGCCGATATTGGAGTGCTTTCTAGCGGCATTTATGTGAATGGACCTATCATTAAGAACAAACTAAGCTACGCAGTATCTGCACGAAGAACCTATGCTGATTTGCTAACTCTTCCCTTACAAAATGCAGTTTCTCCAAACAGTACTTCGAGGCTGTGGTCGTATGATCTGTTGGGTAAGTTGCATTGGCAAATAAACGAAAACAATGATATAAGCATCTCTGGATACAATGGTGGGGATCAACTGGACTTTAGAACCAATTTGTCATTTGATAAAATAAAAGTTATTGAAGAAAACACGAAAGGTTCACTTGGTTGGAGAAATAAAGTACTGGGTGCTAAGTGGAATAGTATACTTGGGAGCAGAGTAGAACTCCATACTGATTTTTCTCTCAGTGGGTACAAACTTCGTTTTTCTGACGCTTACAGTTTGAGTGAAGGTGATAACACCATCTTTAACTCAAGTGCATATACCAATGGTCTACAAGAGCTACGGGGCGGTTTTGATGCCGATATACAATGGAATAGCAATAACAAATTGACTGTTGGAGTAGGTGCAGTTGAGTACTTATTCCTTCCTTTCGAACGTAGTTATACAAGTATCACATCGGCTATATCTACAGATACTAGTTTAGTTTCTCGCCAGCTTTTTTCAGCGGAACGTTTTGCTTTTGCTGAGAACAAGACCTATTTCAAAGGTGGAAATGTTACCTTTAGTCTAAGGTTATCATCTTTCACCGCTGGTAAAAAAACATACCTAAGATTTCAACCAAAGATTCACTTGGTACAAAATCTAAAGAAGCGTCAACAGCTACGTTTTAGTGTGACAGCTAGCAATCAGTTTGTACATTTAGTCCCAAATAATAACCTAGGACTTCCTGTAGATATATGGCTGCCGGTAACAGAGAATCTTAAGCCAATGGGTATGACCCAGTTTAGCACTAAATATGTGTTGAAAAACAAGAACTGGGAGATAGAATCTGGTGTGTTTACTAAGTTCTATTCCAATATTCTGGAGCATGAGTCAGGCACTCAATTACTTTCGGTGGTAAATTGGGAAGAAAGTCTCAAAGTAGGTTCTGGTAAATCGTATGGTCTAGAAGTGGCTGCAAAATTAAAAAAAGATAAATGGAGCGGGTATGGCAGCTATACCTATAGTAGATCAACGAGAGATGCAGAAGGAATCAATGAGAATAGAGCGTATTTTTCAAAATTTGATAGGCCTAATATTGTAAACTTACTTGCGGAATATCGTTTCAATGATCGTTTTAAAGTAATTTCTGTTTGGAGCTATGCAAGTGGAAATCCTATTACAGTACCTGTTTCTCGCTATGTTACGGTTGTAGGAGATCAAGAGGTTATTGTAGAGGAGTACGGAGATATTAATAATTATAGACTGCCCAGTACCCATCACTTAGATATAGCCTTTGTAAAAGAAAAGCAACACGATAAATTTGCGAGTACATTTACATTTGGAGTTTATAATGTATACAATAGGCTCAATCCTTTCATGGCATTCATTGGATTGGATGATAATGCAGAGCCACAATTGAAACTGCGTTCTTACTTACCTATTCTTCCTACTTTTAAATACAGTATCAAACTATGAGGTTGATCTATTTATGCCTTATTGCTTTGTTGATCTCAGGATGTGAAAAAGAGCTTCAATTTAATAATCCAGACTTCAAGCCAAAGCTTGTGGTAAATGGATTTGTCTCAACGGATTCTAGTGCCAATATAAGTTTGAGCAGGTCTACTTCAACACTCACACAACCTTCTAAGACCTTGCTTGGAGGAAAAGCTAAGGTGTTGGTACTAAAGGACGAATTACTATTGTATAGTGATAGTTTGACCGTGCAAAATGGTATGTTGCCTGTACCGTTTAAACCAATAATGGGTAGTATCTACGAGTTGCGGGTAAGTCATAATAACTTACCGACTATTAGAGCAATAGATACTGTACCACTATCAAAACCATTAATAACTATTGATACGTTAAAAGATGAAGGAGCTAGCTATAGATTAGTTATTAAAATTAAGGATCAAATCGAGACAAATCGGTATGCTATTAATCTTAATTTTATAGGAAAGGAACTGCAAGGTATTGATTCTATCTCCCAAGTTTATCCCATTACATTTACCAGTTCAGATAAAATATTCTTGAGTAATATTAGGACGATAGCAACCGGAAGGCAGTTGGCCATTTTTAATGATGACACTTGGAATGGAACGGAACGAAGTATTGAGCTAATTTTTGATAAATTGCTACTGGAGTATCCTAATTTCTTACCCGAATGGGTAGAGCTTGAGGTAAAAGGTATTTCAGCAAATATGTATGACTATTACATTGAGTTAAATAACAATACACACGTGTATGGAGGACCTTTAGCCAGTATTAGTAGGGTAGTAGGCAATGTAAGTGATGGACTAGGAGCTTTTTGTTTTTATACAGAGAGTGTGACTCGACTAGAACTGCCTCAGTAAGCTAAACGGGCTCCGTTTCTTTAAAGACTATACCAAAATATTCTAGTTCTTCAAGAATAGGCATGTATAATTCTGGTGATGTAGGTAATATACAACCACGCTCAGTCACCTTTCCTGCTAATATTTGTTTGCAGGCTATAGCTAGTGGTAGACCAACTGTTTTTGCCATTGCTGTATGTTTTCTATCCTCGCCTTCACAAACCAGACTACTTTCTATCTTTTTGGATGTGCCGTTTTGCTCATAGGTTACTTTGTGCCACATTACAATCATATCCCTATCACTCTCTTTTAAACTCCATTTTTTTTCTAAAATATGCTGCAGTATTTGTGCAGGAGTTGCGTCTTTGTTTATGCCAATAAGCTCATCGCTAAAAATACCTGTGCTTTCTAGTTTTTCCCATAAGTATATGTCATCTTGTACTATACCTAAATATGATTTTAATTTTAGCTCAACACTGTCTGTCGGGTGATAAGAAAGGAACGTATTGATAAATTGACGGTG
>CAWVTO010000187.1:0-4197 GCA_963932895.1 uncultured bacterium | reverse complement strand
CATATAGACTGCAAGACCAAGTAACATACCAATACCTGCAAGACCAAAACCATAATGCCATCCGTGAACCTCACCAACGTAACCAACGATCAAACTGGATAAAAATGCACCCAAGTTAATACCTATATAAAAAATCGTAAACCCTTTGTCTCTCCTAATATCTCCTTGTTTGTAAAGACCACCTACCATAGTAGATATATTTGGTTTTAGCATGCCAACACCCATGACAATAAGTACAAGGCCGCTATAAAACGCCCACATTTCTTCTACAGCCAAAATACCGTGACCAGCTACTAGCAAAATGCACCCTAACATGACAGACTTTCGCTGTCCCAGTAGCTTATCTGCAATAATACCGCCTGGTATAGACATCACATATACCATCATAGTATACGTACCGTAAAGCGAAAGTGCATCGCCATTTGTCCAACCTAAACCTGGGTTTTTATCTGCAACCTCCGTTACTAAATAAAGTACTAAGATAGCCCTCATTCCATAGTAAGAGAACCTCTCCCACATCTCGGTAAAAAACAACACAAAGAGCCCGATAGGATGGCCGAATAACTCTTTTTGACTAACTGCAGTATTTGACATATGTTTTGATTTAATTTCGGTAAAAATATATTTTATAATTGAATTCTAAGGACTTACAGGTTTTCTAAAATGAAATTCGTCATTTTGGTATACAAGTGCAATCGGGTGTAACCACCGTATATACCGTGATTTTTGTTGGGATAATACTCTGAATCAAACGGGATATTATTTTTGATTAGCTCATCTACCATCATAACGCTATTCTGAAAATGCACATTATCATCTCCTGTGCCGTGCACTATCAGGTATTTGCCTTTAATGTCTTTCACAAAATTGATAGGTGAGTTATTGTCATACCCTTCTGCATTGTCTTTGGGTAGTGCCATATAACGCTCGGTATAGATGTTATCATAAAATCTCCAATTGCTAACAGGTGCTATAGCTATGGCCATTTTGAATACATCGTTTCCTTTGGCAAGAGCTAAACTACTCATATAGCCACCATAGCTCCATCCCCATATTCCTATGCGGTCTGCATCTACGTACGATAGTTTAGCCAACTCTTTGGCTGCTCCTATCTGATCCTCAGTCTCGTACTTGCCTAACTGCTTGTACGTCATTTTCTTGAACTCCTCACCCTTGGCTCCAGTACCTCTATTGTCTACAGATACGATGATAATATTGTGCATGTTGGCCAACATCTGATGCCAGAAGTGATTGCTATATCCAAAGCTGTTTTTTACTGTCTGAGAACCGGGTCCGCCATATACATGCATCAATACAGGATATTTTACCGTATCTACAAATCCTACTGGCTTTATCATCCAATAGTTGAGTTCTGTTCCATTTACAGTCAGTTTATCAAAGGCTACTTCACCTTGAGTGAATGCCGCGTTACGCTCTACAAATGCTTGGTTGTCTTCTACAACTCGTTGAGTCTCCCACGCATTGTTCTTTATGGTATACACATGAGGACTAGTAGCTGTAGTAAAGCTATGCAGAACAAGCGAAAAATCCTTACTAAACTGTGCCGTATGCCATCCCGTCTCTGTTGTCAACCTCTTTTTATTCTTACCTTGAAAATCTATACTATAAATATGACGCTCTGTAGACTCCACTTCTGTGCTTGTGAAATAGATGATTTCATTTGCGTTGTCTATACCTAACACACTGGCTACTTCCCAGTCGCCTTTGGTTATTTGATAAATTTGTGGGCCATCTACCTTATGAAAGTACAGGTGCTTATACCCACTAGACTCGCTGCTTACAATCATATGCATGCCATCATTGAGAAAATACACTTCGTCTGTGATTTCTACATAGTATTTACTCTTCTCTTCTACAGCAAGCTCTACAGCAGTACCCGTTACCATCAAAAGCTCCCACTTGTTTTGTAGTCTATTCAGACGCTGCACTGAGAGCACATTGGGGTCTTTGGTCCATTTGATACGTGGCAAGTATTGATCATTCTCACTACCAAGCTCTAGTTTCTGGCATTTGCCTTTGGCAGCATCGGCTATGTATACATCTACAATACTATTGGCTTCACCTGCTTTGGGATATTTGAATTTATAATGATCAGGATACAATTCACCGTAGGTGGTCATTTGCCACTGCTTTACAGCACTTTCATCAAATCTGTAAAATGCCAACTTAGTACCATCAGCATTCCACTCAAAGCCTCTGCTCATTGCAAATTCCTCCTCGTACACCCAGTCTACCGCACCATTTATGATCGCGTTGTACTCACCGTCTTTGGTTATTTGTTTGGTTTTACCTTCTGTTAAGTTGAGTACATACAGGTTGTTCCCCTTCACATAGGCTACTTTATTGCCAGCAGGGTTCATCGTAGGATAGCGAACTTGCTCCCCATTTCCGAGTTGAATATTGCCTATTAAATCAATCACTACAAAGTCACCTCGGCTGCTGTTGCGGTAGATAGACGCAGAATTATAATACAGCAATACAATACTTTGATCTGCATTGAAGGTGTAGGAAGTAAATCCTATTTTTTTACCTCGAAATACGTCGGCAGCACTTACGATCTCTTTTACACGTTTACCACTAATGTAGTCGTACTGGTTGATGACATCATACTCTTCGGTATTTTGCTCTTGCACACAATAGGTCTTCCCATCATTCATATTTACAAAGCCACCAATAGTTTTGGGGTAGAACGTACCGCTTGTCCATATATCGGTAAGTTCGATGTTTCGTTGCTGGCTGTAAGTAAATAGTGTACAGCTAACGAGTGTTAATAAAAGTATGTTTCTCATTCTTCGAATAAATTTGCTTCAATAATAACGCAATTTATAAAATGAATTGGATAGAAAATCTCAAAACAATCGTAGCTGAAGACATCATTTTTGTAGATGCCAAGGTTCTAGGAAACTATGCTTCCGATTATACCGAAGACTTAGTGCATTTACCCGACGTAGTTGTAAAGCCAAATACGGTAGAAGAAGTATCTGCCATACTGAAATTTTGTACCGAGCATAAAATCCCTGTAACACCGCGTGGTGCTGGTACTGGCCTTAGTGGAGGTAGCCTCCCTGTCAACGGTGGAATCTCCTTATCTATGGAGAAATTTAATCGAATTCTAGACATAGACGAGGCTAACTTTCAAGCTACGGTAGAGAGTGGCGTTATTAATGAGGCGTTTCAACAAGCAGTGAAGGAACGCGGTCTATTTTACCCGCCAGATCCGGCGAGTAAGGGCAGTTGTTTTCTTGGCGGCAATATTGCTCATAGCAGTGGCGGCCCAAAAGCACTCAAGTATGGAACAACGAAGGACTATGTACTCAACTTACAAGTAGTATTACCTACGGGTGAAATACTATGGACGGGTGCAGATACATTGAAGAATAGCACGGGATACAACCTTACCCAACTTATGATAGGTAGCGAAGGAACGCTAGGCGTAGTTACCAAAATTGTATTTAAGCTCTTGCCGTTACCCAAACATGATTTGTTGATGCTCGCCAAGTTCAAGAGTATAGATGACGCATGTAAAGCTGTTCCACAGATTTTCATCAATGGAATGAGCCCAAGTGCACTGGAGCTGATGGAGAGAAGTGCGGTGATGTATGTTGAAAAACACAGTGGTCTATCTCCCGACACCTCTGCTCAGGAACAAGAAATAAAGGCTTACTTGCTCATAGAAGTAGATGGGAATGATATGGAGCAGCTCTTCACCGATTGTGAGGGGATAAACGAAGTACTGGAGGCCAATAATGTGGTAGAGGTGCAATTTGCCGACACAGCAGAACAGAAGGAAAAGCTCTGGAAAATACGCCGAAGTATAGGTGAAATGGTAAAAATACACAGTATCTATAAGGAAGAAGACGCAGTAGTAAAACGGGCAAACCTCCCTGCACTAGTGAGTGGCACTAAGCAGCTGGGTGTAGCGTATGGTTTTGAAAGCGTTTGCTATGGTCATGCAGGAGACGGGAATCTACATATCAATATTCTAAAAGGAGATATGAGCGATGAAAACTGGGATGGATCGCACCTCGAAGAAGCGATTCGTAAAATATTTAGACTATGCAAGTCTCTGGGTGGCACCATTAGCGGAGAGCACGGCATCGGTTTAGTACAGAAAAAATACATGAATGAGGTTCTGGATCCTATTCACTTTAAGCTAATGAAGGGCATTAAAAACAC
>CAWVTO010000186.1:0-4227 GCA_963932895.1 uncultured bacterium | reverse complement strand
CCACTTCTCACTGTGGCAATGGCTCCTTCGCACACTCCCTCAAAGGCGTACTCTTTGCCTTCCCAGATAAGAGCTACCACGGTTCTAAATCGGGCTCTTCTATTTTCTTTACCTTCTAAATTTTGCAGCAGCAATGCCATGTTGTCCTCACTGTTCTTTTGCTCACCAGCATACCGTGCGGAGTATACACCCGGAGTTCCGCCCAGTGCTTCTACCTCTAGTCCTGTATCATCTGCAAAACAGTTCTCTCCGGTCTTTTCGTGGACCTGTCGCACCTTTTGTAAGGCATTGGCTTCTAGCGTATTGCCTGTCTCGAGTAGCTCTTCAGGGAATATTTTTGGGTCTAGACCTTCTAGGGTGTACGCTGGCAATTTAGCTCGTACTTCAGCTATTTTATTGGGATTTTGCGATGCAAAAATGATTTTCATGGCTGCAAATAAACAAAATCACCATCTTTGCCTCACTATCGAACCACAAGCAGGTATATCGTTTCAGCCTCTGGCCGAGCGTGTCCGCCCAAAATCATTGGACGAACTCGTAGGGCAGCAGCACATCATTGGCAAAAACAAACCGCTGCGTAGAGCACTGGAATCAGGAGGAATCTACTCTTGTATCTTTTGGGGACCTCCCGGAGTGGGCAAGACTACCATTGCTCAGATTGTATCGTATACGCTCAAGAAGCCTTTCTTTCAGCTAAGTGCCATCAATGCCGGTGTAAAAGACATTCGTGAAACGATAGAGAAAGCCAAGAAAACCAAGTTTATGGGCAGTGGTGGCAGTGCCATCTTATTCATAGACGAGATTCACCGGTTTAATAAAAGTCAGCAGGACGCATTGTTAGGTGCTGTAGAGCAAGGCATTATAACCTTGATAGGTGCTACTACCGAAAACCCGAGTTTTGAGGTGAATGCCGCATTGCTTTCGCGTTGCGAAGTTTTTGTGCTGCAACCTCTAGAACTAGATGACCTCAAAGACTTGGTAAGCCAAGCATGCAGCAGAGATACGATTCTCAGTAAAAAGAAAATCACCATTAAAGAGTGGGGAGCACTCGTGAAAATGAGTCGTGGAGACGGAAGAAAATTACTCAATGCCTTGGAAATTATTGTCAATTTCAAAGGAGGAAAGACCATAACGATAACCAACAAACTGGTAGATGAAGCGGTACAACAAAAGCTTGCTATGTTTGACAAAGGTGGTGAGCAACACTATGACATCGCATCTGCACTTATCAAATCGATACGTGGCAGCGATCCCAATGCTGCGGTGTATTACCTAGCCAGGCTCATAGAAGGTGGCGAAGATCCTAAATTTATTGCTCGCAGACTCATCATAGCTGCCAGTGAGGATATAGGAATGGCCAACCCGAATGCCCTTTTACTGGCAAACGCAGGTTTTGATTCTGTCAATAAGGTGGGTTACCCGGAGTGCCGTATTATTTTGTCTCAAATAGCAACCTACTTGGCCACTAGCCCAAAGAGTAATGCCAGTTATATGGCGATCAACAAGGCTCAGGCTTTGGTCAAAGAAACGGGAGATTTGAGTGTACCCCTCAACCTAAGAAATGCTCCAACAAAACTGATGAAGGATCTGGACTATGGTAAAGGCTATAAATATTCACATGACTTTCCAAACAACTTTGCCTTTCAGGAATTTTTACCCAAGGAGATATCGGGCGAACAACTCTATGACCCCGGGCACAACGCTGCAGAATCTAAAGTAAGAGAACGGCTAAAAGCCCTGTGGAATGATAAGTATGGGTATTAGTCGATAACACTAAGCTCCAAGCGTTCAATTTTTTGCTCGCTTGCTTCAAGAATACGAATTTCGAAATTATCAATAACGAAAATCTCGCCTGCATTTGGGATATCTTCCAGATTACTCACCACAAAACCACCAATGGTCTCATAGTCTCCTTCGGGTATATTGAGTTCGTACTTCTCATTGATGTAGTCTACTTCTAATTTAGCATTGAGCTGATACACACCGTCATCGCTTACTACCTCGTTTTCTTCTTCCACCTCATCGTGCTCATCTTCTATCTCACCAAAGATTTCTTCCATGATGTCTTCTACGGTGATAATACCCGCAGTACCTCCGTACTCGTCTACTACTAGAGCAATACTTTTTTGTGAACGGCTAAACTCATTGAGCATATCATTGGCACTTTTACTCTCGTTAGTTATGAGAATTGGTATGAGTATAGACTTAATCGTTTTGGGTTTTTTGTGCAGGTCTCGGTGATGCGTATAGCCAATAATATTATCTACGTTCTCTTGAAAAACCAGTATTTTAGAATGTTGCGTATCGATGAATAGTTTCTCCAATTCTTTGATCGTACTATCAGTATCGATCGCAGTTATTTCTGTACGTGGCACCAGGCAATCACGCACTTTTACATTCCCAAAATCCAATGCGTTTTTGAGTATTTCAGTATCTACTTCTTGGTCATCTCCGTCCACATTACTCTGAGCAGATTGCAAGATAAAATGATCCAAATCTACCTTGCCAAAAGCAGGAGTTTCTTCCGTAAAATCTCCAGGCATTAACCCATTCAAGACTCTATTACTCAACCATAAAACAAACTGAACTACGGGCCACAGCAGCACGTAGAATACTTGAAACGGATAAATTAAAACACTCAATATCCCGCTCGGATTAAGCCTAAAAAGTGCCTTTGGCAGAAATTCTGCGGTAATTAACACAATAGCCGTAGAGATAAGGGTAGCACAGAGTAGGGCTGGGAGTGCACTAAAACCAAATGCTTCTTCAATCATTGGCCGAAATATCTCCTCCATGGTAATACCATAAATTACCAGTGCTATGTTATTACCTACCAGAAGGGTACTAATAAATTTACTTGGAGATTTTATGTAGCTCGAGCACATTTTAGCCCAATGCTTACCTTGGTTGCTCTTCAACTCTATTCGGAGCTTGTTCGCAGAAATAAAGGCTATTTCTAAACCAGAGAAAAATGCTGAGAGTATCAGCATAGTAATAACGAGCAGTGCCGGTGACATTTTGTAATGCAAAAATAGGATATTGTACGAAACCTTCATTCTCGCTTTGAAAATGAACCATCTTCACATGAATCTGCACCCTACTTAACTTTTTAATATCTTCGTCGTTCAGAAGAAACACAAATGACTAACGGAAAAAGATTCCATGAGGAGCTAGAACAGGGCTATACATTCAAAGGGGATAGTATTTTACTAGGTGGGGCAATGTTGGATGGTGAATCTGTAGCAAACACTCAAATCAAAGCTCCCCTCAAAACCTTCAATAGACATGGTCTTATAGCTGGAGCAACAGGAACTGGGAAAACAAAAACACTTCAAAACATTGCCGAGCGTCTGTCTGAAAAAGGAGTACCCGTATTGCTCATGGATATAAAGGGTGACCTATCCGGTCTTACCCAAGCCAGTGACGGACACCCCAAAATAGACGAACGTCATGCTAAAATAGGCAGCCCGTGGGCCGGTCAGGCATACCCGTGCGAAATGCTGACTATATCTGAGCAAGACGGAACACGAATGCGTGCTACAATATCAGAATTTGGCCCTGTATTGCTTTCTAAAATACTGGAGCTCAATGATGTGCAGAGTGGCATTGTGTCCATCATATTCAAATACTGTGACGATAAGGGTTTGCCCTTGTTGGACATAAAAGACTTTAGAAAAGTACTGCAATATGTAAGCAATGAAGGTAAAGAAGAAATAGAAGCAGACTACGGCAGAGTAAGTCCTAGCTCCGTAGGAGCAATCATGCGTGCACTCATCACCATAGAAGAACAAGGAGCAGATGTGTTTTTTGGTGAAACCAGCTTTGACGTAGACGACCTACTTAGAAAAGACAAAAACGGCAAAGGGTACATCAACATTTTGCGTCTAGACGACATCCAGAGTAAGCCAAAGTTATTTTCAACCTTTATGCTTTGTCTATTGGCAGAAATATATGCTACATTTCCAGAACAAGGGGATAGCGACAAACCTGAGCTGGTACTATTTATCGATGAGGCTCATCTTATTTTTAAAGAAGCAAGCAAGGCTCTCCTAAGTCAAATAGAGTCTATTGTAAAATTGATACGCAGTAAAGGAGTAGGCATCTTCTTCGTAACACAAAACCCATCAGATGTACCCGAAGACGTACTCTCTCAACTTGGTATGAAGGTTCAACACGCTCTACGTGCATTCACCGCTAAAGACAGAAAAGCAATAAAACTTGCCGCAG
>CAWVTO010000185.1:0-4229 GCA_963932895.1 uncultured bacterium | reverse complement strand
TCAACTCATACGCGAGTACTATGGATGAGTATAAGTGGGATATGGATGCACAAACAATTGAGCTAAACAAAGGACCACTCTTGAGCAAAGAGAAATCATACTTTGTAAGTACCAAATACGAGCAGCAAGGTTTACGCTTTGAGAGTACCAAAGCTTTGTTTGACATGAAACTCGGCATTATATACGCCGAGAATGTTCCCTACATAGATGTAGCAGACAGTAGAGTATTTCCAAATGAGGGAACAGTTGAGATACGAGAAGATGCTGATATGCAACCCTTGCTACAGAGTGAGCTAATGGCGAATAGAACCAACAAGTATCACCAACTGTTTGATGCACGCCTTGTTGTATTGGGAAGGTATTCCCTTACAGGAAACGGTTCATACAAATTCAAAGACAAGTACGCTACAGATCAAATACTCCAATTTGACAAAATTCGTGTAAAGGGAAAAGGCGACACAACACTTATCATAAGTGGTTATGTATCCGATAGTACAGGGTTTGAATTGAGTCCAAAGATTGGGTACAAAGGGAATACAGAAATACACAGTCACGAAGAAGACCTAGTGTTCAATGGATACGTAAAACCACTGCATAGCTTAAAAGATTACCCGAGTGCTTGGTTTCGATATAAAGGGCAACCCGATCCTCAGAGCGTAATAATACCTGCTACAGAAATTCTAAACGAAGACAGACGTAACATGTACGCAGCCATAAGTGTGGCCAACGACAGTGTGCACATTTACCCTACTATGTTCAATTTTAAGCGTAGCTACGCAGATATGGAATTGACCAATGACAGCGGTATTTTTTACTACGATGAGACCAATACTACTTTCTATGTAGGAGATAGTACAAAATTACTCGAAAATGGATTAAGAGGCAGCTACCTCTCCTACAACGATGCTACCCAAGAAGTATATAGCGAGGGTAAAATAGAATTCGGACTGGGCAAAGACGAAAACTTCAATGGCTTAATGGCAGGCAATTTGCGTAAGCTGCCAGCAGATTCTAGTTTTGTGATAAACAGCATCCTAGCTCTTAATCTTAGACTACCAGAAGAGTGCTACGACAGAATAGCAGCAGTAATGAACGAAAATGACGACAACAAATTTGCCGAAAACAATACAGAAATGGTTGAAAGAGCTATGGCAGAATATCTAGATGATAAGGAACTTAATAAAGCACTATCCGATGTTGATGCTACTGGCGAGCTAAAACCACAAGGAGACTTGAACCGCAATATGTTCTTTAGTAATGTTAGCCTACACTATTCTCCCATCAAACGACAATTTCTGAGTTACGAACCCATACATGTAGCTACTATAAATGGTAAGCAAATAAATAAACAAATAGACTCACGTATAACTATAACCAAGCGTAGAAGCTCCACAAGGTACACCATATACTTAGAAGTAAGCAAGTATGACTGGTTCTATATAGACTACTACTTGGGTAGTGTAACAGTCACAAGCACAGACAAAGAGTTCAATGACATAATAAAGGAAAAAGGGGCCAAGATGAATAAAGGGAAATTCAGAATACGTTCGGCAAGTCCGCGTACTGTGGCTAATTTCTTAAGCAAACTAGAGCCTAAAAATTAAATATAAATACGGTTTTCTCATTGGGATAGTCTTGATGTAGCCAACCATATCACTCTTTTTTTTTGCACTCGGTTACTACAAGAATACCTTGCTGGCAGTAGGCTCTATGTATGCTGTACTATCGTAAAGAATCATCTTGTACGTTTTACCTAAACTCGTAGGCAAGCCCAAAGATACCCCCACTAGTTCTGTATCGGTACACGTCTGCTCCCGCAAAAGTAAAATTGCTGACTATCTGAAAGTTGACCTCAATCAATACTTTATTAAACGGATACTTCGTCTCATCTTTTCCAAGTCTGAAAGACATCCCAGCTTGCTGAACGAGATTCACACTCCCATAATTTTTGATGGCTGTAGACTCCAGAAAGGTACGTTCACTATCAGACCCAAAATTCGAACTCGTCCATTCAGTTGTATATCCTTCTTTTGTCAAGTCATAAGCCAAAAGCCCTTCAATTCCCAATCCAAAATTAAAGATAAATCTGCGTTCCAAGTCTGTAGAAGCCTTTGCCATAGTACGTAATCCTATTAACGAGCTCTCGATAGCAGTAGATATACTAGTTGAGGGTGTATTACTATTGAAATTACCGTCTGAATTATAGTAGTTAATAAACTCTATCCCTTGCAATACGTTACCTTCAAATTGTAAAAAACGATACTTGGTCGTATTAAAACCAACTTTGTAGTCGCTAAAAACCCGATTTACAGAAACATTCTTTATCGAAGAGGATACGTTTACTCTTGGTATAGAATAAAATTCTTTTATTAGTCGATTGGGTGCTCTATTACCTACGTTAAAGTTAAAATTAAGCCCCAAGTGATTTACACTTAACTGAGCAAATGCACTACCACAGTACAACAGGATACTGAGAAAAATGAGTTTTTTCATAGGCGAAAGATACTATTTGCTAAACAAATACCAATACTTGTCTACCAAGTAAACCATAGTAGCCATACTTGCACCGCCCAGTTCTAGCTCACGTTGATTCACGTTTTCAAAGACATCGTCATCGGAATGGTGGTAGTCAAAATACCGTTGTGGATCAGGATAAAGTCCCATCAAAAACAGGTTGCTATCTACCTGATTTTCTTTGTTTTTAAGCGGTCCTATATCTACACCGCTGTATCCTTTTTTAAAAAAATGCAACCCGTACTCTTCTAATAAACCTTCCCAACTAGCCACATGTGCTACTTGATCTGACGTGGCATCTATACTAAAGCCCCTAGGGCTAAAACCTCCTCTATCACTCTCTATGGCACAGATGTGAGACTCATTGGCCAGCTTTGCTCTACGAGCATACGTCTTTCCTCCCCTATTGCCATTTTCCTCGTTCATATACAGAACCATGCGAATCGTGTTACGCGGACGAATGCCTACTTCTCTAAAGAGTCTGAGCACTTCCATACATTGAACAGTTCCCGCTCCATCGTCGTGAGCACCTTCACCCTTATCCCAGCTATCTATATGTGCACCAAAAACAATGATCTGTTCCGGATTCTCACTACCGGTTATCTCTGCGATAAGATTATGGGTAGTTACGGTATTTTCAGCCGTGTAGCAGTTGAAGTTCATAGTAATGTTAGCTGTACCCCTATCTGCTATATATTGACTTAGTATATCTGCGTCCCTTGTACTTATGGAAGCTGCAGGAATCTTGCTTGTTCCAGGAGTGTAGCCGATACTACCTGTATGTGCAAAGTCGTCTGTGAGTGTAGTCAGAGAACGTACCAGTACACCAACCGCACCATATTTTGCCGCTTCTGACGCACCGCCGTAGCGTTGTGATACACATGCCCCATAGGCTTCAAAAGTGTTAATTTTCTTTTTGTCCATTGGCTCATTGTAGAAGACAATTTTGCCTTTAAAGTCTCCCACGTTATAGTTCTTGAGGTCTTCCATACCTTTCACTTCTATTACCTGTGCTTGCAGCGGTCCATTTGTACTTACAGAACCACCCAATGCACAAGACTTTAGCAAAATGTCCCTATCTCCATCAATACGAACACTTTCTTTATCTCCACGTATCCAGTGTTCCGCTTCAACACTTTGCATATAAACTCGGTCTGTCCCATATCTTTCTACTTCCTTCTGTGCCCACTCTAGGGCATCTTCTGCTTGCTGACTCCCGGTTATTCGTTTACCAATAACTTTACACAAATAGTTGAGCTGACTATAGCTTTTGCCGTTGATAAGTGCCTCATCAAATACAGAACGGACCACAAGTGAATCAACCGTATCATAGGTTTTCTCTCGCTCACCCAACACCTCCACTTGAGCACTAGCCACGTACGTAAATCCTACCAAGAGGATTATCCAATTATTTCGCAATTTCATTTTTATTTAATTTATTAAAACCAGCCATTAACACGACGAGTGCTATTGACACCAAAACATGACCTATATCCGCAGCTATGGTATTATCGTCAGACTTAAAAATACTGAATACAATCGCAGATACAGCTAAGATAGACACTCCGCTAAGAACACGGATTGCAGCCTCAGTTTGGGCTTTATAATTGAGCAGATAACTCGTAACTCCGACGACTATTAAACCTAAAATACTGTATACAATAACCGGAGTAAAAACATTGTGCACCGTAAGCCAAACCACAAAACCAACAAAT
>CAWVTO010000184.1:0-4263 GCA_963932895.1 uncultured bacterium | reverse complement strand
TTGGTTATGTGTGAAAGAGGGTAAGCTTGAAGTTTGTTCTTCTGCAAACCAAGACAATCCGTTCATGCCAGGAGTAGGCTGCGGGGGATCACCAATACTGGGACTAGATGTTTGGGAACATGCATACTACCTTAACTATCAAAACAGAAGACCTGATTACGTGTCAGCATTCTTTAATGTGATAAACTGGGACGAAATAGCCAGCAGATTTACTGCTGCTCTATAAGCCTCAACACTTAAAATACAGAAAAGCCTTGCACGAAAGTGTAGGGCTTTTTGCTTTTGTAGTGCCTATGCCTTTACTTTCGTACTATGAATTTTATGAAGTGGTTTCTATATAGCGTTGCATTTGGTGCTTTTATCTGGTTTGTCTTTTTCAAACCGATGGGGGATAATACCGCGTTAGCAACCCAACCAAACAATGAAGAAACTGCTGAAGAGGTAGATACCTACACCGATATACCCAATGAGGAGGAAGAAGAAATAACCTTCGATATGGACTATGAAAGTATGGAAGACACCATGCAAGTAGTAAGCGAAGAAATACCCGTAGTTGAGTTGCCTGTGGATTTGCCTGACAATACTTCTAGTGAGAATACCAGCTCAGAAAACATTAATTCTACCAACATCAACCTAAACAAACGCTACCTAATAGTAGTAGGTAGTTTTGGTGTTAAGTCAAATGCAAACAGGATGCTTAGCAAGGTAAAAGACGCAGGTAATGATGGTGTAATCACATCAATAAAGGGACTACATAGGGTGATCATGGCTTCTACAGATGACAAAAGTGAGGCCATAAACTTGCGTTTACAATTCACTGAGCCAGCATTTATCCTGAAACAGTAAGTCTTTTAGAACTGCGTAGATAGGGTAAATCGTAAGCCGCTAAACGCTGGCTCCAGTCTACATACGCCTCCTGTACAAACGACCCCTTCTACCTGCTTTATATAGGCAGCAGTAAATGACGTTGTTTTGATATTGTATTTCACAAATACACTCGGATAATGTAGCACTTGATCCGCCAAAGATTCGTTTACTATTCTTACAGGATTGGTGTTTATCATATCACTTATGGCAATTGAAAATTTTGGCGAATTATTCCATTCTATGATGCCGTGATAGAAGCTCCCAAGATCTTGCTTTGTGAGCAGCATTTGTGACTCAAAACGCAAACTGTTCTTCCGATTTATTTTGTAAGTAAGCTCTCCAAACGGGGTAAATGTTTCTACCTCATCTGCTTTGCCCAATGGCTTCACTTCATACACCTCTTGGTTGTAATTCACCATTTGCAAGCCTAGCTTTCCTTTCCACTTCTTGTTTATTTTGTGCTCTACTTGCACAAACTGTTCTCTAAAAAGTTGCTCTCCATTGAGGTCTGTTATGTTGGAAAAATTTAAGGTTACGTTGGTCTTTTTGTTGAGTGAGTAGATGATCTCTGCCTGTACTCCTTGCTCACCCGTAAACTGTGCTGGTGCTTGATAGCGTGCAAGCAATCTATAGCTTGCTTGGCGACTAAGTGATGGTTGATAGGAGAGCAACCCCTGAAGTAACGAAAGTTGCGAATATGGATCTACGTTGAAGGCAAAATTGTCTATCCTACGGTATTGCACATTTACACCTAGACCTCCTTTTTTACTTCTGCCCAGCTTTCTTTTGGAATAACTTACACCAAGAATAGCCAGATTACCGTTTCCATTTATCAAGCTATCTCTATTATCTTTTGTAGGCTCTGCAGTCTTATAATTGAATTCTCCATTGAAACCGAAGTTTCCAACGGAGGCATTAAAATATCCATTCATTAGGTACGTATTATACTTCGGATAAAAGCCTTCTTCCTCACTAAGGCCAAGACCTTGTATTTCTGTTACCAATTTAGAATATGCGTTTCCATCAAGGGTCCGATTTACGGCAGAAACCCCTACGTTTAATATGGATCCCTTTTCCGATTTGAAGCCCTTTTCTGCATTAATTCCTTTTACTATTTGTGGAGATGTTTCAAATCGTCTATCTAGTCCGCCTTTTTGCTTGCCTGTAAATGCTTTTACTACAAAATCATCTGCTATCTTATATTTCAAGCGAACACCTTCCATTGCATAATCTATCCCTATAAGTCTATTCTCAAATGCTCTAAAAATCGCACCTGAACCAAACTGGTCGTAGAATGAGCCTGCTGTTATTTCTAGATCGCCTACTTCTTTTTTTATTTGCCAAAAACCAAGTCCTTGACCAGAGTATGCATCTGCCCGATTCAATAGGTTGCTATTGTTAAATAAATCGTATCTCGCTGCAAAGTGCCATCCTTTAATATCATAATTAAGAAAAAGCCAAGACTCCGAACTGCTAATTTGTTTGCCGTATTGAGGAGACGCACCTTCTACTGCTCCAATTAATGAATCTTTTAAAAATACATTAAAATTTGACTGTAGGTTTCCGCTGAAAACGCCCTTATCTTGAGCTGTAGCAGAAATAAATAATGCGGTAGTGACTATCACTAATGTAAAAAACCTCTTCATTTTAGGTGGTAAATGTAAATAATTCTTAAAATACACACTATTTTACTTTTTTTTGAAGTGTGAATGTATCCCAGTTAATTTCAGAAATAAAGACTAAAGAAAGCTATTTGTGTGTCGGTTTAGATACGGACATTGCTAAACTTCCTGACGGTATTTCAAAGAATGCTCAAGGCATTCTTGACTTCAACAAAGCGATCATAGAAGCAACCCAAGAATACGCTGTATCCTACAAACTAAATACCGCTTTCTATGAGCAACTGGGTAGCGAAGGGTGGCGAGTGTTAGAGAAAACAAGAGAAATGCTGCCGAGCAATGTGCTTAGCATAGCAGATGCAAAACGTGGGGATATAGGCAATACAAGTACCATGTACGCCAAAGCCTTCTTTGAAACAATGGATTTTGACGCACTTACCGTAGCTCCATACATGGGGCTTGATAGTGTAGAACCTTTTCTCAAATTTGACAATAAAATCACCATCGTACTTGGACTTACTTCAAACAAAGGAAGTCTGGATTTTCAAACCAATAAACGCTACGATCCCCCACTCTATAAAACTGTACTGGAACGTGTAAGCAGCTGGGGATCTATGGAGAACCTAATGTTTGTAGTCGGTGCAACAAAAGCAGAAGCTCTAAAAGAAATACGCGAAATAGTACCCAATCACTTCTTATTAATACCAGGGGTAGGTGCTCAAGGGGGCAGTGCTGTAGAGGTTTGTGAAAACGGGAAAAATAAAAACGGGGGTTTACTCATAAACTCATCTCGAGGAATAATATATGCGAGCAGTGGAAAGGATTTTGCTGAAGCAGCGAGAGCTAAAGCCAAAGAACTAGCACTAGAGACCGCACCATACACCGCACATTTATGATTTTTGGGTACAACGAAGATCTTCTCCAGTTTATATGGGAGTACCAGTTGTATAAAGCTGCATCCCTCATTACCACCGATGGTACTGCCATACAAATAATAAAACAAGGCTACCTTAACCGAAGCAACGGACCCGATTTTGAACGTGCCGAAATTCGCATAGCCAACACAACACATCATGGGTCTGTAGAAATACACGTAGATAGCCGCGAATGGGAGCAACACGGTCATCATGAGGACCTCGCCTTTAACACTGTTGTACTACACGTTTGCTACTCGGTAAGTAAGGAGTCTTATAGACAAGACGGCACTAAAATTCCGACCATAGCTATTGGCCAATTTATAAACCAATCTGCCTTGCATAAGTACCAAGAACTAATGGCCAATAAAGCGTTTGTGCCGTGTGAGCGGCAATTGACCAATCTAAGTTCTTTTGATATCAATATCTGGCTAGACAGAATGATCGTAGAGCGACTGGAAGCACGCTGTACTTTGTTCCGTACGTATTTGACCTCGTCCAATGACAATTGGAATCAAGCGTTTTTTACGGCAATCGTGCGTAGTTTTGGTATGCCAGCTAATACAGAAGCCTTTGAGGAAATAGCCCAACAAATGACGTATGACTTGGTACAAAAGCACCACCAATCTCTCTTTCAATTAGAAGCTCTTTTTTTCGGCGTAGCCGGTTTATTAGAAGAGCCAAAAGAAGACAACTACTACACGGGGTTGAAAAGCGAGTGGGGCTTTTTGAAAGCAAAATACACATTATCAAGCATAACCACTAAGCTGAAAACAGGAAGAATGAGACCGCTCAATCTTCCTACAGTAAAATTGGCACAACTGGCCGCATTCTTTCATCATGTGCCTCAGTTTATCCCTCAT
>CAWVTO010000183.1:0-4268 GCA_963932895.1 uncultured bacterium | reverse complement strand
ATCTGCCGCCACCAGACACCAAGACCTTGGCGAGCAATTTGTTGCTACCTTCATATAGGGTGACATCCAAGTCTGCACGCGACTCAGCCAAGTTGATTGCGGTGAAGAAACCAGCAGCACCACCACCTATTATGGCTATTTTTTTTTTCATTTAAAGTAGAAAAAATTCAATAGTTTCTGTTAAGACTTCTGCAAATGCTTTGGTTATTTTACGCTCAGTAAGCGGATGTTTCGTATTGAACGTGTGGTCAGCCTTTTCTATTTCGACGAGTATAGCGTGCGGTACCTCGTTATAGATGGTATGTGCATCTGCTATGGGTACTACGTTATCTTCTTCGCCATGTATAATAAGTAAAGGTCGCTCAAAATTTTCTAACTGCTTGCCCAATCTAAGTAGCTCCGCATTCTCCGCAAAAGCCTCTATAAACTGAAAGTAGATAGGCATTTCCTGATTCGTTCGTCCGTTCACAATGGTGTGCACCCCATCATTCTTCCATTCGGTGAAGTCTTTCATCTCTAGGTACCGTTCGAGGTCACTCACACTTGCCCAAGTAGCACACTTGCTTATTCGCTCGTCCTGTGATGCTCGGAGCAACGCAATGGCACCGCCACGACTATGACCGATGAGATGTACTTCTCCGTTCCATACAAAAGGAAATGTTTCTGCTTTTTTATCTATGAAGTCTAGCACACAACCGAGGTCGTCGTATTCTATCTTAAAATTGTTATTACCAAACCCTTCTAAGTCTTTGAAGTCTTGTAGGTGATTGGGTGTAGTACCGTTATGCGAGAAATTAAATTTAAAAAAAGGAAGACGTTTTGCTGCAAATATCTCCGCTGCCAGTGGCCAAGCTCCCCAATCCTTAAAGCCCTTAAAACCATGTGCAAATACAACGATTGGCACACTCTCGGGGTAGGTAGAGTAGGAGAGGTCTGCCGTTATTAACTTCCCTGCACTTCCTTTGAATTTGAAATCTATGTGCTGAATAGGATTCACTATTTTAGACGTTGAAAAGTATCATTGGCATCAAATGCTTTAGCTGCGTCACCTACACGTATGATAGTTACTTTATGCATCACCACAGGCTCTTTTGGTCTATCACCTCTGTTGCGAGGTAAGCTGCCCATGAGGGTTATATATTGTTGACCAAGTACTACATGTCCAAAAATATTGTATTTACCGTCTAGCCAAGGAGTAGCTTTGTGGGTGATAAAAAATTGACTTCCATTTGTATTTGGGCCACTGTTTGCCATGCTAAATACTCCTGGCTTATCGTGTTTTAACGATGGATGTATTTCATTCTTGAACTTATAGCCTGGTCCACCAGAACCGGTTCCTGTTGGGTCTCCGCCTTGTATCATAAAATTGGGTATTATTCTATGAAAGATAAGACTGTCATAGTAGGGCACTCCTTGTGCTCTAAAGGTGTTGGTCAACGATCCTTCTGCTAAACCAACAAAATTTGCAGTAGTGAGCGGAGCTTTCTCCATCGCGAGTTTACCTACTATGTCTCCGTAGTTGGTTTGTATATGGGCGTAGATTCCTTCCTCTTTTAAGTCTGGAGATTTTTGAATTATTTTGGTAAGCGTATAGTTATATGCACCACTCGTCTCTGTTCTGTCTCCTTTTGATATCTTCGTTTTGATCATCTCCAAGGTGTAAGAGTATCCCGCCTCGTAGTCAAACCCAGTTATTGGCTGGCACAAAGAAGACCACTCAGTTTCTTTCTCAGTATACTTCACCTGTATGCAGTCCTTCTTTGTGCTGGCTACAAAAAGCTTAGAAGTCTTACCTTTAGTAGGCCCGAAAATACCACAAGAACTAAGGGCAAGTATGGTTAGAAAATAGAATACCTTTTTTATCATAGCTGCAAAGATAGATGAACCTATCCAGTCCTTAATGCAGTATGATGAATTTTTCCTAGAACACACTAAATGTCATGAAAAAGTAATATTTTTGAGCATTAATAATATAAATACCGAAAACACAATGAAAAAATTATCATTATCAATTTTAGTATTAGCCGCAGCTTTCTTTATGGGATGCAGTGACGATACAGTAGCTACAAGCCCAAAAACTGGAGGTCAATCTGGTTCTATAGAAGTAGCAGAGATCAATATGGCAGTGTATACCAAACTTACGGCTACGTGGTGTGGTCCGTGTGGAGATTGGGGTTGGGGTCTAAGCAAAGAAATCAATGAAGCAATAGAAGGTACAGCTATAGGTCTGGGTGTTTATGGTAGTGCTTCAAGTAAAATGACAAATTCAACGGCAGTAGCTTTCTATTCAGATTTTGGAGGTAGAGGTTATCCAAACTTTGCATTAAATGGTTCTAATTTGACTGAATACTCAGAAGCTGGCGGCATTTTCACTACTACAACTAAAACCAATGTAGTTGATGCAGCAATGGAGTTTGCTAGTCTTCCGGTACAAATAGGAATAGGCGGTAACGCAACTATGGTAGACGGGATATTGAACGTAGATTTAGCTGTAAAACCATTCGTAGGTCAAGAAGGTGAGTTTTACGTTGCTGCTTATGTGGTAGAAGACAAAGTAATGGAAACACAATCAGGTCTGTCTGGTATAGTTGAGCACCACAATGTACTCAGAGGTTCTATGAACGGTGAAACGTATGGTACTGCCTTTACAGGTGGCTTAACGGCAGGTACACAAACTAACTTGGAAACAATGGACTACGGTGTAGATCCAGAGTGGAACCTAGATAATATCTCGGTTGTTGCTGTTGTTTGGAAAAAAGAAGGTGACAAGTACACCTTTGTGAATTCTACACACATCCAATAAGTATAAATACTACAAAACACTAGCCCACCCTGATTTTTCAAGGTGGGCTTTTTTATGCTTGTGTATTCCTGCTCACACGTAAAATAGGACAGTAGTATTTCCGTATTATTGCACCGCTTTATGAGTCTAAAACAAGAAATAGCCAAGCGTAAGACCTTTGGTATTATCTCTCACCCAGATGCGGGTAAAACTACCCTTACGGAAAAATTGCTTCTTTTTGGTGGTGCTATACAAACAGCGGGTGCTGTAAAAAGCAATAAGATAGAAAAGACGGCTACATCCGATTTTATGGAAATAGAAAAGCAGCGTGGTATATCTGTGGCTACGTCTGTAATGAGTTTTGAATACAAAGGCACCAAAATAAATATACTGGATACTCCCGGTCACAAAGACTTTGCAGAAGACACCTACCGCACCCTTACAGCCGTAGATAGTGTGATACTCGTAGTTGATATAGCAAAAGGAGTAGAGGCACAAACACGCAAGCTTATGCAGGTGTGTAGAATGCGGAATACTCCGGTTATCATTTTTGTAAATAAAATGGACCGTGAAGGACAGGATCCCTTCGATATACTAGAAGAGTTGGAAAACGAGCTGCAAATTAGCACACGCCCATTGAGTTGGCCCATCAATATGGGAGCACGTTTCAAAGGTGTTTTTTTACTACACAACCAGTCGCTCAATCTGTTTGAGGCAGATAAAACAAAGAAAGCAGCCGATTACATCAACATAGAAAATCTCGACGACGAGCGATTAGATACCATCATAGGTGAAGCAGATGCCACTCAACTGCGAGAAGATGTAGAGCTTATCAATGGTGTTTTTGAACCTTTTGACAATGAACTCTATGCGGAGGGCCTTTTGGCTCCCGTATTCTTTGGATCAGCATTGAACAACTTTGGTATACAAGAGATGTTGGACACGTTTGTGGAGATAGCACCCAGTCCAAGACCACGATCTACCGACGTTAGAGATATAGAGCCTCTAGAGCCCAAAATGACAGGATTTATTTTTAAGATACATGCCAATTTGGATCCCAATCACCGGGATAGAATTGCTTTCTTGAGGGTGTGTTCGGGCACGTTTGAACGGAATAAGTTTTACATTCACTCGCGGTTGGGCAAAAAAATGCGATTTAGCAATCCATATACGTTCTTGGCAGACAGTAAAGAAGTGACCCAGTTGGCTTATCCTGGAGACGTGGTCGGTTTGTACGATACGGGAAACTTTAAAATAGGCGATGGTCTTACCGAAGGAGAGAAGCTAGAATTTAAAGGCATTCCGAGTTTTAGCCCAGAGCTATTTCGAGAGGTGGTAAATATGGACCCTATGAAGAGTAAGCAACTGGAAAAAGGCTTAAATCAGCTTACAGACGAGGGTGTAGCACAACTGTTTACGCAACAACCTGGTAATCGAAAAATAATAGGTGTAGTAGGTGAGCTTCAGTTTGAAGTAATACAATACA
>CAWVTO010000182.1:0-4299 GCA_963932895.1 uncultured bacterium | reverse complement strand
GTAAAGCGAATGCTTTTTAAGAAAAGAAGCTACATCTGGATAAAAAGTACTCGGTAATTCAAAGACCCCATGAGCATTTGATATTTCTTTTCCGATACCAATTAACTGACTTACGTTGTGCTTTAAAAGTGCCGTGTTTACGTCATTATACAGTTGTGAGGCTTCTAGGTTGCTTTCTAATATGTCAGATAAAATGACCGTTATGTTCTCGTGCGTATTTTGTTGTTTTAAAAAATCGAATGCGATATCAATAGACTGAAAATCGGAGTTGTAATAATCTAAAACCAAGGTGTTGCCTTGGATTCCCTCTACTTGCTGTAGCCGCATATCAATAGTGGGCAGCTGATTTACTTTTTTTAATAACGGTTCGATTTCTAAACCCAGCGTAAGAGCTGTTGCGATAGACGTGAACGTATTTTCTACTGTTGCCTTATCGCTATTATTGAGCTTTAGCGTGTAGCTACGGTTACGGTACGTGAGGGCATACTCTCCAGACACGGACTTTACTATGTACAAATTGCACACTACATTACTGCCCCATGTGAATGTTTTTTTGTTTAGTTTCTCAATGGCAGCAATTACTTCTATCTGGCGTGTAGAGCACACTATGGTATCGCAGTAGGCAAATAGCTTTAGCTTTTCATGCAGTTTTTGTTCTATGCTATCAAAATTGGCAGAGTGAGAGTCGCCCAAATGAGTAAATACCCCAATGGTTGGTTGTATCATTTCACTTAAGTTATCCATTTCGTTGGATTCAGATATTCCTGCCTCAAATACACCTACAGTATGATTTGTTCCTAGTTTCCATAAAGACAAGGACACGCCTATCTGTGAGTTGTAACTTTTCGGACTCTTGCAAACGGTGTGTTCCTCATTGAGTAGTGTGCTTACCCATTCTTTCACTATGGTTTTACCATTGCTACCGGCAATAGCCAGTACTGGAATATTGAATTGATTCCGATGGTGTTTTGCTAGTTTCTGTAGAGCCTCTAGGGTATCTTCTACCAAAATATAGTTGCAGTCTACTTTGGGTTTATCAGAAACCAGTACAGCTAAAGTACCTTGATTTATAGCTTGAGGAACAAAGGTGTTTCCATTGTTTTTAGCTGTCTTTATAGCGATGAAAAGTGCTGCATGTTGCCTGCTACTACGTGTATCGGTGTATATGTTGATTATCTGAATATCTCCATTCCCGTGGAGTTTTCCGTTTACTATGTCTGCTATAGTTTCTAATCTGTACAAGCTTATTACAAAAGTAGTGTTATTGTGCACTAATTTAGCAGCCTCAGAGTGACAGAGTACAGCAAAACACGATATACGCCCAGTCAAGCCAAAAGCAAGATAGCCAAGTACTGTGCTTATCAAGAGAGGTGCCACCAAGAAGTGAGAGATAAGCTCTATTCTTTCGGGTTGTCGCCAGATGATGTGGAGTTGCTCATCTATGAGATGATTCAGCACGACCTTCTCAATGAAGAACGCTTTGCAGTGGCCTTTGTTCGGGGCAAATTCATTTACAAAAAATGGGGCAGAGTTAAAATAAAAATGGAGCTCAAAAGACGAAAAATATCGGATTACTGCATCAAGAAAGGGATGAAAGAAATAGATGGAGACAAGTATGAAGAAGTATTACAGGGCCTCTTGGAGAAAAAGATAAGTAGCCTAAAGACCATTAAGGGATATCAAAAAAACTACAAGGCCGCACAGTTTGTGATGAACAAAGGCTATGAAGGAGATATCGTTTGGGCACTTATTAAAGAACATTTTTCAGAAAAGGAGTAATATGGAGATACTGTCCCACCTAACTATACCTAGTCCAGTAACACAGGTAAAAACCCTGTGGAGTGAAGCAGCAGGAATAGAGCTGCATCTAAAAAGAGACGACCTTATTCATCCGATTATATCGGGCAATAAGTGGAGGAAACTCTCCGGTATATTTGACCATTATGCTAGAAGTGATTACGATTCCATAACAACCTTCGGCGGAGCGTATTCCAATCATTTAGTGGCAACGGCAGCAAGCTGTGCCATTTTACAAGTACCGTGTAAGGGAATTATCCGTGGGGAAGAACTCAAAAACTGGAATCCAGTACTCAAAATGTGTGCCCTCTATGGGATGGAGCTGCAGTTTGTGTCTCGAGAGGCATATAAGGAAAGCAATAGAACCGAAGGGGTAATTCAGCGTGTGCTTCATATCGCTGAGGGCGGAGCAGGACAGTTGGGTACAATAGGCTGCCAAGACGTTTTACGGGAGACGGACACCTCAAGCATAGACAAGATTTTTGTTGCATGCGGAACTGGCACCACCATTAGCGGTTTGGTTACTTATGCAAGAGAAGTAGCTCTAATCTCAGAAGTGTGCGGAGTACAGGTTTTAAAAGGAGATGGCTATATAACCAATGATATAAAGCAAGATTATGGGATAGAAGGTGTTACCATATATGATGAATACCATTGTGGCGGATACGCCAAAACAAGCGAAGAATTAATTCGTTTTATTCAGGATTTTACACGAGAAACAGGCGTTTTACTAGACCCCATTTATACGAGTAAGATGATGCTGGCTATTAAAAAATGCTGCGTAAACGGCAGCATAAAAAAAGGCGAGAAAATCCTTGCCCTACACACAGGAGGTCTAACGGGATGGTTTGGCAAATCCGCTGAACTGGATCAATAGTATTTTACCAACATAAAAAAGTGGTTACACATCAATAGATGAAAACTTTCCAGATTTCTTGTTAAACAAAAAAACCCCATGCATCGCAAGGGGTTTTTTTGGTATTTAAGTATTGTTTATTGCTCAGGAGTTACAACTGTTGGAGTCACAGCTGGAGCAGCTCTATTTACTACACCTCTAATTGTAAGGAATTCAGTTCCACCTTCACCATTGTGTTTTACGGTGACGGTTTTTGTGAAATTACCTGGTCTACCTTTAGAGTTGTATATCGCAGTGATTACACCTTCCTGTCCTGGAGCTACAGGCTCTCTAGTCCATTTTGGCGTGGTACATCCACAAGACGCTTTCACGCTATTGAGTACTAGTGCCTCGTTTCCTGTATTCTTAAATGTGAAAGTAACGGTAGCTTGTACCCCCTCTTCTATAGTCCCAAAATCATGTGATTTTTTTTCAAGACTCATTTTAGATTGAGTAGTAGAAGTTAAAGTTACATTAGCTTTGGTGTCTTCTGTTTGAGCAAAACCCATTACCGAAAACCCAAATACAAAAGCGGATAGTAAGATTAAATTTTTCATTTTTCTATTGTTTAATAATTGTTTCAAAATTAATGTTCAGCACCTTAAGAACAAATAGAATGCCAAAATAAAAGGCATCTATATGATTCCTTAACCATAGTTCGGTTTACGCTTTTCAATAAACGCAGTGGTTCCTTCGCTGAAATCAGTGGTTTCGAAGCTTTTAGCAAAACTGCCTATTTCGTAGTGCAGACCGTCCATGTTTTCATACAATGCATTGGTACACTTTATTACTTCTGCTATGGCGAGGGGTGATTTGCCTACTAGTTTCTCTACATACGTGATACATGTTGGCATCAATTCTTCTGGAGAAACCACCTGTGTAACTAGCCCGTAGCCTAGTGCCGTAGCAGCGTTTATAGACTTGGCAGTGATGAGCATATCCAGTGCTCTGCCCCGTCCTATTATTTGTGCAAGACGCTGCGTTCCACCATACCCTGGAGGTACGCCTAGGTTTACTTCTGGCTGACCAAAGAGTGCATTATCGCTTGCTATACGTACGTGGCAAGCCATGGTAAGCTCGCATCCACCACCTAGAGCGTAGCCGTTTACCGCTGCTATTACCGGTATCTTGCTTTCTTCTAAGCTAGTAAACACTTTGCCGCCTTTCGCACTCATTTCTTTTGCTTGGGCCTCGCCAAAGTTGGCAAACTCAGCTATATCTGCACCAGCAGCAAAGGCTTTTTGACCTTTTCCAGTGATGATAATACCGCGTACGGTCTTCTCCTTATTAAGACGAGCTACTTCTTGTCCTATTTCTTGTATGAGTTCTACATTCAGTGCGTTTAGCTTTTCTTCACGGTTTATGGTAATGATTTGCACTACGCCTTGATTTTCTGATATAATGTTGTTGTACATTGCTGTGCAAAGATAAGAATTAGGATTGTGTGGCTTTAGGGTAAAAAAATGGGGTATTCCCCTCGGCTTTTAGTTGCATAAATACCTAAGAGCAATATGATTTGTGTAAAACTGGTCTCGGAGTTCTATGGATAGAATTGAAGTTTCCGAATCGTTGGATGTAAGTCCGCTTTTTTGTTTGTCCGCAATCCC
>CAWVTO010000181.1:0-4305 GCA_963932895.1 uncultured bacterium | reverse complement strand
CTCAAGAGGTCTCAGGTTTGAATCCTGACGAGGTCACATAATTTCAAAAACACTTCTAACTAACCGTTGGGAGTGTTTTTGTTTATAGGGTGATGTCTACTAAACTCAAACAACCACTTATCTTCATCATTTCAAAAAAAATTATATTCGTGACTTTATTTTGAAACTATACAAGTTCGCTTCCATAGATGTAGGCTCCAATGCCGTTAGATTACTCTTTACCAATGTATTCGAAACACCCGATGGACCCGCTTTTCGCAAACTCTCACTCGTGAGAGTACCCATACGATTGGGTGAAGATGCTTTCATACACGGTAAAATAGGCGAAGAGAAATCAGACCAACTGATTAAAACCATGCAATCATTCAGACACTTGATGAACGTACATCAAGTATTGGACTATAAAGCAGTGGCAACAAGTGCTATGCGAGAAGCCAATAACAGTCCTTTTATTGTATCGGAAATAAAAGAATATGCAGATATAGACCTAGAGGTAATAGGTGGCGAGCAAGAAGCAGATGCCATATCCTTCGAAGACCTCCCCTCCTACATGCCGCACATGGATCGTGCTATTTTTGTAGATGTAGGTGGCGGTAGCACAGAAATCACCTATTTGAAAGATGCAAGTAAGGTAGACTCCATATCCCTCAAAATAGGAACGGTACGATTACTACACAACGTAGTAAAACAGGAATTATGGGATCAGATGAAGGCATGGTTTGACAAACACGACCTATTGACATCTGGTTGTCCTATCATAGGTACGGGTGGAAACATCAATAAGTTGCTCAAAGTACTCCGCAAGCAGCAAAGTGATCATGTCATTAGTGTATCAGACTTAGTCCATTTCAAAGCAGAGCTAGATGCAGTAGACTACGACGAACGTATCAGCAAGTTTGTGCTTAACCCCGATAGAGCAGACGTCATTATTCCGGCATCTCAGATATTCCTAACGGCTGCAGATTGGCTCAATGCTGAGCAAATTTATATTCCTAAAGTAGGTTTGTCTGACGGTATAGCCAGAGCATTGTACCGCAACTATAAGAACAAATAATCATTTAACACACTGTGAAAAGTCTGCTAGTAACCACTGGAATGGCCTACCTTTTGCCCTTCGTCCTATTCTCAAAATCCTCCGTCCTACCAAAAATCAAATTCGAGCACCAATTTGTTATATTTTCTGCAAACTCTACAAAGTACAAGAGCAACTGCTTAGTTGTCTTTACAAAAAATAACGGCAACTGCATCCCTCCTTTTTTTGCTCTTTTTGATGTACTTGGACGAGCTTTATTTCCTTTGCCTTGTTTGGTTTTTTTGTTTGATTTTGTCTGTCGTTCACTAGGCAATCTAAGATCTTTGAACTCACTCACCTCTAGTTCTAGCATAAAACAATGAAAGGCTTTTTTCAATTTTTCCACCTGTTTATTCCATAGGTTCATGTTCCGATTTCTACCTGTTATCCACTCTGCTGCTGCACCAAAAGTAGCTACTACTTCGTACATAAAATACTGCTCTACACTGATTCTTGTTTCCATTTTACTTAATTGTATATTTAAACTATTACTTGACTGCATGTCTTGTATAGGAGCAATATTATTACTGATATATGCTCATTATGAATGTTTTAAGTAATATTTACTTGACTTAAACTTGCTTAGCACACCTTAATTTAAGTAAACTTAACATCTTAATAACGCTTAATTATACACTTAATTTCTTTACTTTTGTGCCTTCACTGTGTTATTAAGCGGCAACATACCTGTACAGCAATTGGTGGCTGATTTCGTATCGAACTCTTTGCCTCAGGCTCAGCAACTCTTTTGTATTGCTCAGTTGCCCAATAATGCCATTCATATCCAAACGCAAGATGGTGAGTACGGTAGACCTACCCCTCCTTCTCTTCCACACTTTTTAGCCATAAGTAATACCGGATGGTACTCCATACACGAAACTCCATTTAGCAAAAAGCAACAGATAGGACAAACCAGTTTGGAGATGGAACTGGACCGTGATTTTCTCTTGCTAAGAAACATTGATGCACAAGGCACGCTACTCTTTCTTTTGGTTCAAATCAAGCCTTACGGTTTGGTTAAAGATAAATACCTGCTGGCTGCTGAAAAGAAACAGTTTGAACGAAGTATTCGTGGGTTTATAGAATCCCTACTTAGTATTCAACAGCACGATAAGGAAGTACTCCTCAATATAGCCAAAGGCAATAGTGCCGTACACCAAGAGATAACAGATACCAAACGTCAGCTTAATCTACAAAACCAAAACTACGAAGTAGCTATATCTCAGTTTATACAACTAATAGTAAACAAGTTGCAAAATAAATATGGTATAGAAATACGCATGAGTCGTGAGTTTATAGATGATCTAAAAAATTACAATCGTCCGTTTGACCAACTGGAAGATAACCTAGAAAAACACGTGCAGATAGAGCTAAACCTTGCTCTACTACAAGGAGAAACTGAAATACTACTGACGCCAACGCACCTTACTAACCTGCAAACTACCATAGCAGCCATTGCATATGCTAGTGAAGATGAGCTAAATCTAGGTAGGTACGCCAAAACCTACAAGCTCCTCGACCGATACGAGGCCGCTGCCCAAGTAGCACAGCAAAGAGGATTGAATGTAATAGGCAAACACATAGGTGCTTGCTGTACTCCTTCTGTGAGCAATGCCAGTATCACAGATGCATTGAATAAACATGCAAAGAAAATGTTTGAGCTGTTTGGCAGATACCCAAACCGCTGGACACTGATACGCAGCGATTTCCGCTCTGTTGCTAACATTATTGAGAAAGAAGCAACACGTAGAAAAAACATCGCCTAAGTGTAGACCATTTTATATTTTTTCTATTTATAACCACATTTTTGGAACAAGTCATGCACCGAACAAATCGGCGTGGTATATTCGCAAAAAACCAATGAGCATATGAAGATAAACGGCCACTCGCACCTACTCCCAAATCCCGAGCAAATTCCTTCGTTTATGAAAAAGAAGGAAATATTCTGGATAGACGATGACCGCAAATTTATGCGACAAAAAAACTGGTCTAGACCCATTACGGCAGAGAGCTTTTTCTTGGACGAAAAGATGGAGTGGATGGATGAGAACAAAATAGACCATGCAGTAGTGCTCAATTTATCTCAACTCTACGGTAATGGACTAACACAGAGCGATATGCGTCAGGCTCTACGGTTCCAAAATGATTTTAACGCTCAGGTGCAGGCGGAGAACCCCACAAAATTTACAACGGGATTTGTAGTGCATGCAGGCTTTGTAGAAGGTGCTCTATGGGAAATAGAACGCTGTGTAGAAAAACTTGGGATGAAAGTACTTTGCCTCCCTACACATTACCTAGATACCGCTGGGCAATGGAAAGGCATATTCAATAAAGAAACCGAACCTATCTTAGAACTTGCCAATAAATACAAGCTTGCCATAGAAGTACATCCGTACGATGGCGAGAAATTCATCAAGCTGGAAAACATGTCGTGGCGGTTTCACCTGATCTGGATGCTTGCACAATGTGCAGACTCCTACCACTTCTATACGCTCAATGGATATTATGAAAAATACCCAAACATACGGACGTGCTTTGCTCACGGTGGGCAGCTCAATCATATCAATATAGGTCGTAGAACACAAGGTTTTGATGGTAGACCAGACCTTTTTGAGGGAATGGAAAGACCCCGTAAGGCGGTAGGTCATCCCAATATTTACTTTGACACGTTGGTACACGACACCATCAGTTTTGAGGTAATGCTAAAGAGACAACAAACTACAGACCAGATCATTATGGGATTAGACGATCCCTATCCCCTCGGAGAAATGGAGAGTGATGCACAGAGTAGTTACCCCGGCAAGTTACTGGATTTAGCACTAGAAGAAAACCTCATCAATAAAACTCAGCACGCTGAGATATGGGAAAACAATGTAGTAAAATGGCTCTATGGCGATGACTCTCAATCCTTTTACAATAGAATAAAGTCCTAAAAAGATACACATAAACAGTTCGCGTGAATAACATGAGGCTGTCTAGGTGCATTTTTGTACAAAGAATTAATCAATGTCTGCACAACACATAGCAATCATATACGGTGGTAGATCTACAGAGCACGAGATATCTATTCGCTCTGCGAGAAACATTGCGAAAGCAATAGATAAGACGAAGTACTCCATTAGCCTAATAGCTATTTCTAAAGACGGAACGTGGTATAGTAAATCCATGGATGAGCTTAATAAGGAAGATATTGTACTCGCATCTGTCAATAGATTGAGCCTAATACCTGGAGG
>CAWVTO010000180.1:0-4359 GCA_963932895.1 uncultured bacterium | reverse complement strand
TGAGACTGTCACTAGTCCCAATACTAGTTTGTCCCCACGAGACCGTGGAGACAAACATGAATAGTATTGATATGTTTACTGTCTTATTCAAAAATAACTCTCTGCGTATTGCTTGTGTTGGCAGTACTTAGTTGCAAGAAGTATACTCCTTTGGCCAAGTCTGTGGTAGAGATACTTTGCGTAGCATTTGCACTTACCGTACTGTTGAGTACTACTACTCCATGTACATTTAATAGAGAGATCGTAAGTGTTTCGTTCTCCTTGTTGTTAATGTTTAATACATCGGCGGTAGGGTTTGGATATACACTCGTGTTTAGCTTTGTAATTTTGTTCGCACTTAGTGTACCTGCTTTTATCTCCTTCGTGTTGAAAGAATAGATAGCTGTACCTACTGTATAGTCTGTAAACCATAGCTTGTATACCGCACCATTTTGAGTTCTTACAAAGTAAGCCAAATCTGTATCCATAATATAGCTACGTGTAGCTAAGTCAAAAGTCTTCCAATCCCATCCAATTTGAGTGACATTACCATCCCAGGCTAGAGAAGAAGTATCATCGCTATCTGCACTCATACCTTCTCTTTCTGCTACTTGGCATCCTGCGTTTATTTTCACACCGCCTACAGCTTGATATCTGCTATTTGGTCCTGCTTGTACAAAGGTGATATACTTAGTAAATAATACATCCCATTCTTTAGCCATTGGATTATCCGTTATAAAATCTCCACCGTCTAAATCTAAGAGAGCAAAATTCTTGCCCATAGACACTGGCGTAGCTTTACCGTATTCATACATTTTCAGGTTGCTACCGTCTAGGCTAGCAGTTCTAAATTTGTATAATCCCATTGGGCTCATTTGGTCAATTACTACTTTCAGGTAATTACCTGTTTTTGTTTTCAGAATAAATACACGATTACCGTTGATATCATGCTTGTTCATATCATAAATTCCCCATCCGTAATCTGGATGCGTAGTACCTTGGTTTGCGAATGCTCCAGCATTCCACGTAGACTCAGAATTATAGATATTTTTAAAATCAAATCCAGCTGTATCTAGCGTAGACCAGTCTGAAGTGTCTGCACTATACAAGTATAGTTCTGTACCTCCATTTTCGTTGATAATGATACTCGCTCCACGCATGTCCATGGTAAGACCGATATCCCAAGTAGTTCTATCTACAGCAACTTTACTTTGTGTTTCAAAATCATAGTATACATCGTTCACTCCTCCTTGTGACATTACTTCGTCAGCAGTTTGAGAGAAACCGTGAAGCGATACGAGTAAAAATAGGCTTGTAATTATTTTATTCATCTTGTTGTTTTTATTATGCTGCAAATGTGGGGTGAGATATCACGAGTAAATAACCTATTTGGAAATAAAAATACCCGAAAAAGAAAAAATAAGTATGAGCAATGTCATAATTCAGAATGCTTAAAATCAGACACTTAGTATTTTAAATCAAATTTAACTTATTTTTGTTGCTATAGAAATAGCCCAAAAATGAGCAACGAGTCCATACACTTACTAGTACTAAATGCCAACACCCAACCTACTGAATATCAGTACACCAATGGGTCTATATCCTTGTTTATTACGGATACACGAGGTGTAGAAATGCCCATGGGACAACGCAGTGTACCCTTGCCTCCACACTCAGTTTATCTTTTTTATGACCAAAAAAGAAGCTTTAATCTCAATTTCGTTGCAGAAATTAGTACGCCCTTGTGTATCATAAATTTAAGTATTGACACACTGCACAACATTATTACTCATGGTACGGACGAACTCAACTTTTCGCAGGCAGCTATTTTTGAGAAAGAGCAATATCACCATTTTGAAGAAGCAAGTACTACCGTACGTAGATGCATACACGAGATTCTAGAAAACGAAAACAATCACCTGCTTAAGGAAGCAAAGAAATTTGCCATACTAGACGACTATTTTAATGCGAGCCGAAGACAGACCGCTTATAAATGTCCGTTCCTCAATCAGAAAGAAAACGTAACCAAGGTACGAGACGCTAAAGAATTCCTCCTTAAAGACCTGAATGATGCTCCTACTATAGCTGAGCTAGCCAAGCATGTAGCACTCAATGAGTACAACCTCAAGACAGGTTTCAAAGAAATCTATGGCAAAACTATCCATGCTTTCCTGAAAGATTACAAAATGAGTAAAGCACGTGAACTCATCCTTAAACGTGAATTTCAGATAGCAGAAATAGCAGATCAACTGGGCTACACCAATGTAAGTCACTTTATTGATGCATTCAAAAAGAAGTACGGCGTCACACCCAAAAAGTTTGAAATGAGCCTTTCATAACTATTCATTTTTCAACGGCATATTACCTCACACCGAACATAAGATGTCAAATAAAACCAAAAACAGCATTTTCATAGCTACTAGCCTAGATGGCTACATAGCCGATAAAAATGGAGGGATAGACTACCTACACAGTCTCCCAAACCCTACCGGAGACGATATGGGGTACACGAAGTTCACTTCAGAAATAGATGCTATCATAATGGGACGCACCACCTTCCAAACCGTTCTTGCATTTGATATAGAGTGGCCATACACCGTTCCTGTTTTTGTACTGAGCAATACACTTACCGAGATCCCAGATTCTCACAAAGGCAGAGCTTATCTCGCCAGAGGACCTCTGAACGAAGTACTGACAGGAATAAACGAGCAAGACTTTAACCACTTATATATAGACGGAGGTAAAACGATCCAAAGTTTTCTGCAAGAGGATCTTATAGATGAAATGATCATTACGACCATACCAATACTCTTGGGTGGCGGGTTTTCGCTTTTTGGTGCGTTGACCAACCCATTATCCTACAAGTGCGTTGAGAGCACTGTATTACCAAACACTGCTGTACAGAGTCGGTTTGTGCGAATGTGATAGCCTATACTTAAGACTACGGAAACCAAAACAGCTGCTACTCTGTTGTCTTTCCAAATGCTATTTACTATACTATTTCTAATCATGCAGACTGTACAACCTGCCCTTATTTATAATTTTCAAAAAGATGCTTCTACCGCTGGATGGCGAGTAGTAGATGACAGCGTAATGGGCGGATTGTCCCAAGGAAAACTAAAGGTGAACGATGTGGGACACGGAGAATACACCGGCACTGTATCCTTAGAAAACAATGGAGGATTTTCGTCTTTGAGGTATCGATTTGACCGTACGTCTGTAACAGATTATACAACCATTGCACTTCGCATAAAAGGAGATGGCAAACGCTACCAGTTTCGTGTGAAAGACAAAAAAGGACAATACCATTCGTATATTACCTTCTTTGAGACCACTGGTGAGTGGCAAGATGTAGAGATAAAATTAGCCGATATGTTTCCTTCTTTTAGAGGCAGAAAGCTCACTATCCCAAATTTCAATCACGACCAAATTGAGGAACTGGCCTTTTTAATAGGTAACAAGAAAGCAGAGAGCTTTGCATTGACGATAGATCGTATTCAGATGAAGTAAGTTTATGCCATTATGCATTGATTCATTAATAATAATGAAACATCAAAAACAGAGTTACTCACTGACCCCTCGTTCTATTCATTTCCACTACCTTTGCGGCACTTGCAAATAGAACGTCCGATATCCAAATGGCTACCCATTACGAAAAAAGAAGTAGAAGCTCGTGGCTGGTCTGACCTAGATGTCATACTGATCACAGGTGATGCATACATTGATCATCCCGCTTTTGGTGCAGCTGTAATTGGGCGTATCATAGAAAGTGAAGGCTTTCGGATAGCGATAATCCCACAACCCAACTGGCAAGATGACCTTCGTGACTTCAAAAAACTAGGAGCTCCAAAATACTTTTTTGCAGTAACCAGTGGCAACATGGACTCTATGGTAAATCACTACACTGCCAACAAACGTAGACGAAATACAGACGCCTACTCTCCAGGAGGTGCAGCTACATTTAGACCTGATTATGCTATGACGGTCTATACCAAAATACTCAAAGAGCTTTATCCAGAAGTACCCGTACTTGCCGGCGGTATAGAAGCTTCATTGCGAAGAGTAACTCACTATGACTATTGGAAGGATGAATTAATGCCTAACATATTGGAAGAATGTGGAGCAGATTTGTTGGTATACGGAATGGGAGAAAAACCACTGCGAGAAATACTTACTTTGCTCAAAAAAGGCGTTCCTTTTCACCAGCTTACCATGGTAAAGCAAACCGCTTACCAACGCCCAGAAACAGACGGCATACCCAAAAACAAACATTGGACAGACGTAGAGCTCAATGCTCACGAGGTTTGTCTAGAAGATAAAAAAGCCTTTGCAGCTAATTTTAAAGTAGTAGAGCAAGAGAGTAACAGCGTACAGGCCAAA
>CAWVTO010000179.1:0-4367 GCA_963932895.1 uncultured bacterium | reverse complement strand
ACATATTGAGGACTTCCCAGAGGAGTTTTCTATAGATGAATTGGTAGAACGACTTGTTTTCATAGAGAAACTAGAACAGCGAATTCAAGAATCTAAAGAAGGTAAAACTTTGACAGAAGCAGAATTTAAGACCGAGACAGACCAATGGTTAAAATAGTGTGGTTTCTTTAACCCCTTTTTTTAACTTCTTAAACTCACCCAGTTTTTCTATCTTTGTAAGAGTATGATAGACAGAATAACAATAGACACTGAGATATGTCACGGGAAACCTTGCGTTAGAGGTATGAGGTGGCCAGTGGAAGTGGTCCTAGATTTGCTTGGCTCAGGTATGTCTATAGATGAAATAATAGAAGATCATCCAGAATTAGAAAAAGAGGATATTTTAGCTTGTTTGAATTATGCAAGATTGCACATGTCTGGTGTTGATCTGAAAGACGTAGCTTAATGAAGCTGCTATGTGATGTTCATATTCCTTTTAAGCTCGTTAGACTATTAACAGATCTTGGGTATGAAGCAAAACATGTAAATGAGTTGCCAGATAAGTGGTTTACATCCGACCAAGATATTTGCAAATATTGTGATGAACATAACTAGGTTGTAGTAACAAAAGATAAAGACTTTAAAGATTTGTTTTTGATAAAACGAGAACCTAAAAAAGTGATTAAAATCAATCTAGGAAACGTATCAACTAAGGATTTACTTTTAATTTTCAATAAACATATAGTAAGTGTAGGTAAACTGGAAAGCACAAAAAACACATTTTTATGTGAAATAGGGTTGTCGGGTACTAATTGGATAGAGTAACCTCCGACCTCTATCCCTTGACCTTTCACCTTTTTCAGGAAGCAATTTTTCCTTCCTCCACTTTTCCTTAACCCTCCTATATTTGCCCTATGTCTTCTAGACTACATATATACAACACGATTACCAAGCAAACCGAAGAGTTCAAACCCATAGAACCGCCTTTTGTGGGGATGTATCTATGTGGTCCTACCGTATACGGAGACCCACATTTGGGCCATAGCCGCGGTGCGGTTATGATGGACGTGTTGTTCCGGTACCTGACACACTCAGACTATAAAGTTCGCTACGTGAGAAACATTACAGATGTGGGCCATCTGCTCAATGATGCAGATGAAGGTGAAGATAAAATAGGAAAGATTGCCAAGGCCAACAAGGTAGAACCCATGGAAGTTGCTCAGCAATATACCAACGCCTATCACCAAGCATTACAGAAAATGAACGTACTCCCTCCCAGCATAGAGCCTAGAGCGAGTGGTCATATCATAGAGCAGATAGAGATGGTTTCCGAAATCATAGAAAATGGTTTTGCTTACGAGAGCAATGGGTCCGTATATTTTGACGTATTAAAATATGCAGAGACGAATGATTACGGTAAGCTAAGTGGTCGCAAGATAGAAGACCTAATAGCAGGAGCTGGCGAAGAACGCCGAAGCCTAACAGGCCAAGAAGAGAAGAAAAACCTCAATGATTTTGCTCTTTGGAAGAAGGCTACACCAGAGCACATTATGAAATGGAATAGTCCGTGGAGCGAAGGGTTTCCGGGGTGGCATATAGAGTGCTCAGCTATGAGCGATAAGTACTTGGGAAAGCAGTTTGATATACACGCAGGAGGAATGGACTTACTGTTTCCACACCACGAGAGTGAGATGGCACAGAGTCATTCCTGCGGGAGGTCTACACCCAACTATTGGATGCACAACAACATGATTACCATCAACGGGCAAAAGATGGCCAAAAGCTTAAATAACGGTGTTTTGATAGAAGAACTCTTTAGCGGAGATCATCACTTGCTAGAGCAAGCGTATACGCCAATGACACTGCGTTTTTTCTTGCTACAGGCTCACTACCGCAGTACGCAGGATTTTAGCAACGAGGCACTGCAAGCCGCAGAAAAAGGATACAAACGCTTGATGAACTCCGCTTCTAAAACGGAAGATTTGCCCACCTCAGACACCAGTGATATGAACATAACCGTGTGGAGTGAAAAACTCTATGCTCAGTTGAACGATGATCTGGCTACACCACAAGTAATAGCGACACTTTTTGAAGCCGCAAAATGGATAAATGAGGTAGATGCCAAGAAGATGAAAATCGCAGCAGCAGACAAGGAATTGCTACATACTACCTTCCATAATTTTACTTTCCATATCCTCGGACTGTTATCAGAAGAGGCAGGAAATAACGAAGCCATGGATGGCGTTATGAATATGGTGCTAGACATACGCAAATCTGCCAAAGAGAATAAAGACTGGACTACGGCAGACAAAATTCGCGATGGTTTAAAAGAAGCTGGTGTAGAGGTAATGGACGGTAAAGAGGGAAGCACCTATAAATTGAACGAATGAAAACAGTAACTAAAATAGCAGTTCTATCTTTTCTGCTTTTAGCCTTTTACGGTTGCTCCGATTCTAATATGACCGGAACAAAAAAACCAAGTACGCCAACCAAAGCATCCGTAACCGTAAAGTTTGATGCCGATAGTGCATACCAATATGTGCAAGAACAAGTAGATTTTGGGCCGCGTGTGCCTGGTACAGCGGCTCATGCCAACACAGCTATTTACTTGCAACAGAAACTAGCACAGTTTTGTGATACAGCTTTCACTCAATACGGCAGCATGCCTACAGGTAGAGGAGCTAATGTAGCTATCAAAAATATTATAGGGTCTATCAACCCACAGCAAACCAAGCGAGTGTTGCTGTGTGCACATTGGGATACGCGTCCTATGGCAGACCAAGACAAAGAGAAACCCACTACTCCTGCAGACGGTGCCAATGATGGTGCCAGCGGGGTAGGTATACTGCTAGAAATAGCTCGTCAGCTACAAGTACAGCGACCAGACGCAGGTGTAGACATTGTGTTATTTGATGCAGAAGACATGGGCGATAGCCGAGGTGCTCCTACCACATGGTGTTTGGGGTCTCAGTATTGGTCTAAGACACCACACAAACCCAACTATGTAGCCCGTTTTGGAATATTGCTGGATATGGTAGGAGCAGAGAACGCTACGTTTGCCATAGAAGGCAACTCGTGGCAATATGCTCAACCGTATGTAAAAAAAGTTTGGAATACCGCAGTAAGCTTGGGTCATGCCAATCATTTTGTAAACTACCGAGGCGGTGAAATATTGGACGACCATTTTTTCATAAATACGATACGCGGCATACCCACACTAGACATTATAGAGTATGACGCAGCTTCTGGTGCTGGTTTTGGGGACTACTGGCACACACACGACGACAACATGGGTGGCATCAATAAAAACACCTTAAATGCCGTGGGAGAAACGGTATTTAAGGTGGTGATGGATTTGTAGTTATTACATCAACACATTCATCAGCCTACTCATACCTTTCTCTTTGCTAAGGCCTTTTATGTACCACGCTGCTGTAGCTTGGTGTGTGCCTCTACTTACTATATTGCTAGTTGATGTGTCAAAGGGATCATCGTCATACGAGTAACCAACGGAGAACTTGTCAAACTGAATACCCACGGTAGCAGAGTAAAAGTCGGTAGTAGAGAATGAACCAAATACTTGATGGTAGCCAAGTCCAAGTTTTACAAATCTGTACTGACCAAATACTTGTGTTTCGAGTATAGAAGATACATTTTGATGTTGAAAGGTGGCCATACCTGAAAGAGCAATTGCATCAAATTCTTTCATGTAGGCCAACGAACCAACAATCCTTTTGGATAACTGGCTTCCACTAGACAAAACAGTGGGCTCATTGAGTTGAAGTATAGCACCGATAAGCATAAAACCCTTGTAGTAAGCAGAAGCTCCTATATCGAGAGTAGCATACACTTTCGGTTCATTTACGAAGGGTTCTGAAGCAGGGTTAACAAACCCAGTACCTGGGTCTATTTGGTCTTCAAAACGTAGGTTACTAATATCAATTTTTTTCTGACCTACACCTGCAGCTAAGCCATACCTTGTTTCGATGTTACCAAAGTTTTTATGGTAATTCACATTTGCTTTCAGGTTATCCTTTTTTAGTATTCCAATAACATCTGTTTTTAGCTCTAAGCCAACTCCAAGACTGTTGTTAAAATTGTAGTTGGTGAGCAAAGATGCAGTCTGAGGATTGTTAGGAAACGAGGGCCACTGGTTTCTATAATTCAGTTGCACACCAAAGTTGCTTTGAAGCCCTACCAATGCGGGATTGAAATGATTGATGTTGCCTGTTTTTTGGGTAAAAAGTGGATCTTGAGCAAGCACACTATTCCATAGTACAATCACTAGACTAAGATTTAGCAGTTTTTTCATAAAGCCAAAGGTATAAAAATATTCCTGATTTACCAAAGCCTATCCTCTTATCGCTACAAAGACAATATAGCCGATG
>CAWVTO010000178.1:0-4499 GCA_963932895.1 uncultured bacterium | reverse complement strand
GTCTTAACGCGATTAACGTTAAGAAGATTCAGTAATTCTTTTATAATAATCATACAAAAAAGCTCCAATTACTTGCGTAATTGGAGCTTTTTTTTTGGAACTGATTTTACCTACTCCCCAAACAACACCTGCTCCATGAAAGACTTACAATCCAATACCGAAATCTCAGAAAAGTAAAAATCTGAGCCATTTTCGGTAATGATATAATCTACCTCCTTTTGTACGGCTGCATAATACTGCATACCATCTTCAAAATCCTCTATCTTACTATTGGCTACTGCAGATAACACCGCTTGTTCGTCTATGGAGGCTATTTTAATCTTAGTACACAGGTTTCGCATCTTTTGATTAGCAAGTACTCTCCCACTTTTCTTCTCCGAAAAATAATAGGCTATTCCTAGACACAAGGATGATGTATATAAGGAATATCCGTCCCTATCTGCTAAACTTAGAATACGTGCTGCGTGAGAAAAAAGGGGTTGTTCTTTATTGAGTACTGCCACCAGTACATTGGCATCTATAAAAAGTTTCACTTCTTCTTAGATGTGTAGTATTCATCCTTCATGTCTTTCCTAGACGTGTGCTTAGTTTTGTACTCTGCCTTGCCTTCTGCCACCTGACTCACCCACTCTGCTATGGGATACTCTTCTAGCGACTGATAATTGTCTGCAGTAACCTTTCGGAGTAAAAACTCCACCAAGCGTGACATACTTACTCCTCGATTTTGGGCATATTTCTTAGCAGTAGCTATTACTTCTTGGTCAAGACTCAATGTCAATTTTGCATCCATATCACAAATATACGTATAACTTTTTTATTTTACACGTACCATGTATTTTAACAAAAAAAGCACCATCCTCCCGAATGGTGCATCTATATTTTAATAAGAAAAACTAGTTACAGGTTACCCCCTCGCCATCTTATATGAAACTATCGCTTACTATAAGCTCTTTCGTTCCGTGTGTCCATGAGTAGAATCCTTCTCCAGACTTAATTCCCTTCTTACCCGCATTTACCATATTGACTAGCAATGGACACGGTGCATACTTCGGATTACCAAAACCGTCGTGCAGTACATTGAGTATAGCTAGACATACATCTAGTCCAATAAAATCTGCTAGTTGCAATGGACCCATAGGGTGAGCCATACCAAGCTTCATTACTGTGTCTATATTGGTCACCTCTCCTACTCCCTCGTGCAGCGTCCATATAGCCTCATTTATCATTGGCATTAATATTCTATTGGCTATAAAACCAGGATAGTCATTTGCCATGGCAGGGACTTTACCTATTTTCTTGCTGAGCTCATCTATAGTTGCGGTAACTTCCTTAGATGTGTTGTATCCATTGATAATCTCTACAAGCTTCATTACAGGAACCGGATTCATAAAGTGCATTCCTATCACCTTATCTGGTCTACTTGTTTGTGCAGCAAGCTCTGTGATGCTAATAGACGAAGTATTAGACGCTAAAATACATCCTGCAGGTGCATGTGCATCCATCTCCTTAAATATGTTAAACTTAAGTTCCTTATTCTCGGTAGCTGCTTCTACAACTAAGTCTGCAGATTTCACCCCTTCTGCTAAAGCAGTGTATGTTGTAATATTTGCAAGCGTACTGGCTTTCTCAGCTTCAGAGATTCTCTCTTTGGCCACCATACGGTCCAGATTCTTAGCTATGGTAGCTAAAGCTTTATCTAGTGCAGGCTGGCTAATATCTATAAGTGCTACGTTGTAGCCCTTCTGAGCAAAGACATGGGCTATTCCGTTACCCATAGTTCCTGATCCTATTACTGATATATGTTGCATATTTTTGAATTCTTTATTGAGTTGCGAATGTATTCATTTACCTGCAACACCAAAAGTATTGGCGGTGGAGAGATGTTTTTTAGAATGACAAAAAATACCGATCTATTTCAGTCGAAGCGTAAGCGTAAAACCATTGTACATACCTATTCCTGGTCTTGTACGCATTATATCTGGAGATACATGCAAGGATAAATTTTCGTTTACTTCAAACTCACGAAGGTGAGCGTCTACATTGGCATCTATTATTTGCAGAGCATACAGAGCCACAAAGCCTATGATGGTGACATCTCTATTTCTACGATAAAAGTCTCTATTGCTGGCAACTCCTGCAGTAGTAAGCAGCGGAAAGTTATCTACTACAGACGTATCATTTGCAGACTGTAATTTATTTACCAAAATGGCTTGATACGCTGCCAAGCTATCTTTGTTGAAACGGTAGCTATAAATAAGTCCGCCGACACCCGCATATACTACAGCTGCTTTCAAGTACTTTTTATTGTAAAGCTGACCAGAACCGGGTAATACCATTGCAAGAACTGTTGCTTTCTTTGGCCTAGCCCATGCAGTACTATCCTTTGCTAAATCTAGTTGTTCTGCGGCATCACTTTGTGAGACGTTTTGTAAATATGCAGCATGATAGGGCCGCTGAGCATAGCCAAATGCAGCTATAGCTACTAATACAAAACAAATAAGCCCTCTTTTCATTACCACAAAGGTATTATTCCATTTTCTTCAAAATATCATCCAACTGTTCTTTAGACGAAAAACTAATATGAATAGTCCCATTTTCGCGAGAACGCGATTTGAACTTAACGTTTGTACCAAGTTGCTTCTCTATCTTCTCCTTACGAGAAATGTAGTTGGTGAAATCAAAGTACGTAGCGGCAGATTTGCCAGCAGTATGTTCACCTACTTCTTTCTCATTTCGCACCAATTCTTCTACTTGGCGAACACTTAGGTTTCCTTTTACCGCAGCTTTAAATAGTGCCAGTTGCGTATGGGTATCTTCTACATTTACCAAAGCACGAGCGTGACCCATCATTAGTTTACCATCTTTTATAGAAAGTTGTATCTCTTCTGGCAGACGCAACAAACGGAGGTAGTTATTCACCGTACTTCGCTTCTTCCCTACTCTCTCTCCTAATTCGTCTTGCTTTAGATCGCATTCCTCTAATAATCGTTGATACGATAAGGCAATTTCGATAGCATTTAGGTTCTCACGTTGTATGTTTTCTATGAGAGCCATTTCCAGCATTTGCTGGTCATCGGCCAATCTAATGTAAGCTGGTATATATGATAGGCCAGCTAGTATAGACGCACGAGTACGTCGCTCACCACTTATGAGTTCATACTTTTCGTACCCCACTTTACGCACGGTTATTGGCTGTATCACACCGTGTATTTTTATCGATTCAGAAAGCTCGTTTAGTGCTACATCATCAAACTCTGTTCTTGGTTGAAACGGATTAGCTATAATTTGGCTAATCTGAATATCTGCAATACTGTGCAGTACTTTTGGCTCGATGCTGGTAATATCAGTATCTGCGTTTTCTAGCAATGCACTGAGTCCTCTTCCTAATACTCTTTTTGTCATTTACTGTATGATTCTTTCTTCCTCACTTATTTTGGTCATCCCATTTTTTTGAAGCAACTCTCTAGCTAGGTTAAGGTAACCTAAACTACCGGAAGCAGTGGCATCATGCTCGAGTACTGGAATGCCAAAACTCGGAGCCTCACTTAGCGTAGTATTTCTTTTTATTATGGTATCAAAAACCAATTGTTGGAAGTGTAGTTTAACTTCTTCTACAACTTGATTGCTTAGTCTTAATCGGGAATCATACATCGTAAGAAGTAGGCCTTCTATTTCCAATTTAATGTTGATACTGCGTTGTACAATCTTAATAGTATTGAGCAATTTACCCAATCCTTCAAGTGCAAAGTACTCGCACTGTACAGGGATGATAACCGAGTCAGCTGCTCCAAGGGCATTCGTAGTAATAAGTCCTAGTGACGGGGAGCAATCAATGATAATGAAATCATAACTATCTCTTATCTTATCAAACATTTTACCCATAATTTTCTCCCGGTTGGGTAAGTCAATCATCTCTATTTCCGCTCCTACCAAATCAATATTTGCTGGCAATATTTTAAGATACTCATACTTAGTATCCAAGATAGCATCTGTAGGATTTAGGTCTTGCACCATCAGCTCATACAAGCCTAGTCTTATATTTTTAGGATCCATCCCAAGATGAGATGTAGAGTTAGCCTGTGGATCTGCATCTACAAGCAGCACCCTATTTTCTAATACAGCAAGGCTATACGCCAAGTTTGTTGCTGTCGTCGTTTTTCCTACTCCTCCTTTTTGGTTTGCTACACAAATTATTTTCGACATGGTATATTTATTATAGTTCTAATGTTTGATTAATAATGGGTAAAGTTAAATGTATATCGTTGTCTTTAAACGTTTTCTTTGCCTGTTTATGATCTATTTCTATAGGCGGAAAGGTATCAAAATGCATTCCTACAACTTCGTTGCAATCAAGTAATTTAGCAGATCTGCATGCATCATCTACTCCCATGGTAAAGTTATCGCCTATCGGCAAAAAGGCAAAATCAAGTTTAAACTCTAGTGGTATAAGCTGCATATCTAGCGTAAGTGCTGTATCTCCAGCATAATAAAAACAACTT
>CAWVTO010000177.1:0-4533 GCA_963932895.1 uncultured bacterium | reverse complement strand
CCACCAAGCGATGGAGATACACAAGGACTCCTACGCTACATATTGGGAAGCAAGTCATTGACTTTTGCCCTACTTGCTTTGATCGCATTGGTCCTCTTGTTTTTTGGATTCAACTATAAACGCCTCACCCGAGCTATACCCGTACTTCGCCCACAGCAAAATAACAGTATGGCTTTCATGAAACTGGTGGCCAATCTATTTGTGAATGAGGAGAACCAAATAGCCATAGCCAAATACAGAGCCAATTTTGTGCTCGACCGTATCAAAGAAAAGTACTTCTTAGAAGCATCAAACTTGGACGAAAATTTTAGAAAAGCACTGGCTGTAAAAACACAAGTAGAGGAACAAAAACTTGTCACCTTTGTAGCTCAGCTCAATAAAATACGATACAGTAACACCCTTGATAAAGCCGGATTTATCCGCTTTAGCGAAGCTATAGAAAACGGAATTTCACTTATAAAACTAAACCAATGAGTACAGAAGAAAACACATCAATGAGCGAAGAAACACGTACACCACAAGAGGTCCCTACTCCTATTCCTGCAGAAAGCACTCCAACGCCTACTCCTTCTTTTGAGATCAACTCCGAACTCAAAAAACTACAAGACGGGGTAGCCGCTATTCGCTTTGAGCTCAATAAGGTAATCGTGGGTCAAAAAGAACTAATAGAAGCCCTTATCATAGGTATAGTAGCCGACGGGAATTGCCTTATAGAAGGAGTACCAGGTATAGCAAAAACACTAAGTGCTAAGCTTCTTGCCAAAACAATGAACGTAGATTTCTCGCGTATACAGTTCACACCAGATCTGATGCCTTCAGACATTTTGGGTACTTCTGTATTCAATCCCAAGAATACCGAATTTGAATTCAAAGCAGGGCCTATATTCTCTAACATAGTGCTCATAGACGAGATAAACCGTGCTCCTGCCAAAACACAATCGGCCTTATTTGAGGCTATGGCAGAGAAACAAATAACCATAGATGGGAAGCAGCATACTATGGAGCAACCATTTATAATACTCGCTACGCAAAACCCGATAGAGCAAGAAGGCACCTACCGCTTGCCAGAGGCTCAACTGGATCGTTTCTTATTTAAGATAAACATAGACTACCCTACGATGGAAGAGGAAACGCAAATACTCACTGCACATAACAGTAGACACGGTAAAGATGAAATGGCCGAAGTAAAAGCCATTCTAAACGCCCAAGACATAGCAGAACTACAGCAAATAGCAAAGAATGTGACGGTAGAAAGTAGCATCATAAACTACATTGCCAAACTGGTAAATCAAACGAGAAACCACCCCATGCTCTACCTAGGAGCTTCGCCACGTGCATCTATAAGCATACTCAATGCTGCCAAAGCCAAAGCCGCTACCAATGGCAGAGACTTTGTGATACCTGAGGACGTGAAAAGTATTGCTGCACTTGCTCTACGCCATAGAGTTGTGGTATCTCCAGAGAAAGAGATGGAAGGCATATCGCCAGACATGATTGTACAAGAAATGATAGAAAGTACCGAGATACCGCGATAAGCTAGATGGCAAAATTTTGGAATAGCATATTACTCAATGGCCTATTTTTTATAGGATTAGCCTTAGCTAGCGTACTGTACACCCTGGGGCACTTTTACCCGCCATATACTGTGGCAGGCACCGCAGTGATTGCTATACTACTGCTTATCACCTTGCTCGATGTGTTTTTACTCTACAGAGGATCTCATATTACCGCTACGCGAAAAATAAACTCCGTACTGAGCAATGGCGATGAGAATGAAATAACCTTGGCCATAGACAATACCTATACTTTTCCTGTAAAAGCCCGTATATACGACGAATTACCGTATCAGCTCAATCTACGTGAGGAGAAAATATACACTACACTATCTCCACTAAAACAACGCGAAATTTCCTATACCATAACGCCAACCCTTCGTGGCGAGTACGATTTTGGGGATATCATACTCATAGCAATGTCGCCACTGCGAATGGTGAAACGCAAGTATATACTCCCAGCAGCACAGCAAATAGCCGTATACCCATCGTACATTCATTTGAAGAAGTACAACCTACAAAACTTTAAGTACTACACCCGCGAGATGGGAGCCAAAAAAACAAGAAGAATTGGCCAGAGTACCGAGTTTGAGCAAATAAAAGACTACGTAAAAGGAGACGACATACGCTACATCAACTGGAAAGCCAGTGCCAAACGTGGTGAGCTTATGGTAAATCAATATACCGAAGAGCGAGCTCAACAGGTCTACTGTGTAATAGACAGTGGTAGAGCTATGCAAATGCCATTTGATGGATTGTCGCTCCTCGACTACGCCATCAACAGCACTTTGGCTTTGAGCCACATTATCATCAAAAAACACGACCGTGCAGGCCTCTTACATTTTAACAAAAAAGTAGAACAAATACTACCAGCAGATAAAGCAGTATCGCAACTACCCAAGATACTCAATATGCTATACAACCTCAAAACAGCATTTTTTGAGAGCAATTTTGAAAAGCTGTATGCCGATGTCAAATTCAAAATAAATCACCGTAGTCTTATGGTGTTGTTTACCAATTTTGAAGATAGCAACTCGCTCGACAGACAGTTGCCTTACCTCAAGGGAATAGCCAAAAACAATGTGTTGCTTGTTGTTTTTTTTAAGAATAGGGAAATAGAAAATGTAGTGAAAGAAAAAGTCACGCATCAAGAGGAGTATTACCACAAAGCCATAGCCGAAAAACTTAGTTTTCAGAAAAAACTGATGGTAAAGAAGCTCAATAAACATGGTATACAAACACTGCTTACCGACCCAAAACACCTCACCGCAGATACCATTAACAAATACCTCGAGATTAAAACCAGGGGATTGATCTAGACGCTTACGTTTTCTTCACGTATTCGGTAATTAGTACGATCGTCTGCCCTTCTACCTTACCTTCTATAAAGGTTTCGTTCTCTGGGTCTAGACGAATATTGCGTACTGCAGTTCCTCGCTTGGCAATCATACTACTGCCTTTTACATGCAAGTCTTTTATAAGCACTACAGAATCTCCTACAGCTAGTACTACTCCATTGCTATCTCTATGCACAACCCCACTTATAGGGGCGTCTTCAAATCCCTCTTTGGCCCAAGTAAGCGTCTCTTCATCCATGTACATCATATCCAGCAGGTCTGCCGGCCATCCTTCTCCTTTTAGGGTATTGAGCATACGCCAGGCCACTACTTTTACAGCATTGGCTTCTGCCCACATACTATCATTGAGACATCGCCAGTGGTTCACTTCTACCGTATCCGGATTAGTCAGTTGGTTATTGCATGTTTCACAAGCCATCACACAATGGTTTGCAGAACTCGTATCTTTAGGAGCAACTGCATAGACCGTAAGTCCTGCTTTGCCTCCGCATAGCTCACAGCTATCGCTTCCTCTATCTCTTAAATCTTGTTCTACGCTCATTGGGTTTTATTAGATAGGCGAATATACTCCGATTCGTAATATACCTATCTTTGTGTCCATGCTAAAGACCTACATCAAAGCCTTTGGATACGCATCTTCGGGTATTGCCTCGTTTGTGAGGACAGAGCGAAATGCCAAGTTGCACCTGATGGCAGCTGTAGCAGCATGTGCTACAGGAGCATATCTAGGCCTTGCAGCTACCGAGTGGTTATGGATAGCATCTGCTATCACGCTTGTCATTGTATCTGAGATGATAAACAGTGCGATAGAAAAGCTATGCAATAGAATCACCACGGAGCAAGATTCCGAGATAGGAGTCATCAAAGACATCGCAGCAGGCTTCGTCTTGGTCACTTCTTTTTATGCCCTAGTAATTGCCGCAATCATTTTCACACCTAAGTTGTTTTAAAAGTATGGACGTTCAAGCACTATTTGATACAGGAGATTACAATGCAGTAATAAAGCAGCTCAAAAACTCTGAGCCTCGCCCAATACTTGCATTTGCCTACCAAAAAAATAAGGAGTGGGAGAAAGCCATGGACATTTGGACCTTGCTCATTGCCCAATACCCCGATGCAGCAGAATACTACGTAGAACGTGGTGTTTGCAAATTCAATTTGCGTTTCAAACACGCCATACAGGATTTTGATCAGGCCATAGAAATGGAGCCAGACAATGCGTACTACTATAGCTGCAGAGCATACATACGTGACAAAACAGGCAATACAGAAGGCAGTGTAGACGACTATACCAAAGCACTCGAGTTAGACCCAGAAGATGCCATTATTCTCAATAACCTTGGTCTTGCCGAACAAAAACTGGGTTTTACAGCCAGAGCAAGAGAACGTTTCAAGTACAGCGACGACCTATTGGGCGTAAAAACCATAGACTCACGCGAGCCTGAAGAGTACAAAAAACTAACACCTACACCACCGCAAAAAACAACACTTTGGCAAGAGTTTAAAAAAATGCTTACTAAAGACGGTTTTAAGGCTTTTTGGCAGGAACTAAAAGGGTAATTATCCCTAAAAACCAATCACTAAGGCTCTTCCGTTTTTGCCCTAGACTATCCCAATAATTG
>CAWVTO010000176.1:0-4551 GCA_963932895.1 uncultured bacterium | reverse complement strand
TTTGATATTGTTTGTGTTGACATTGGTTATAAATCGGGTGCAAAATATAAAAACATATACAAATAGACCCACAATAGGCCGATAAAGTGCCAATAAGTATTGCACATGCTTATTTGTAGGGTGTCTTTTTTATGAACTTTTGATTTGTACGTGCGTACAAGCGTGACTATAAGGTAGATAATACCAGCCAATATGTGAGCTAAGTGTATTGCGGCTATCGCAATGAGGAAAGATGCAGAAACTCTATCCCCTTGTTTTGGGTTTACAAAATGAAGACCATCTCCAGCCATTACAACCCATCCCCAGTATTGTGTCACTATGAATCCAATACCGAGAATAATAGTAAGTGCCAATCCTATTTTTACCCCATTAATCTCATCATTCTTTGCAGACCGAAATGCATAAAGCATGGTAAGACTACTGAGTAAGATTACAATAGTGGAATATAGAAATATAGATGGCAGCTCAAAATCAAACCAATTTCCATCACCTTTTCGCACGATATATGCACTGGTAAGTCCAGAAAATAACATCAATATCCCAAGCAATAAGAGCCATAAGCTAAACTTCTTTGGGTGAACCCTTCCTTCGTATTCTATTTCTTTTGCCATAATTATTATATCTTGTCTATTAGTAACACTACCAGCACAAAAGGGTTGTATAAAATAGAGGCAAACATCAAAGTTTTTGCGTCTTTTATTGAAAGTGATCGGTATAACTTGACAGCCATATAGGTGAGGGCTAATGAACCTATTGTTAGCAAGATTACACTAGGCATTCCGCTTATGTTTATCATATAAGGAAGTACACTTATAGGTATTAGTAAAGCTGAAGATATAACTATTATAATAGCTGTATATTTAGATCTTCCAGATTTTAAAGGAAGTAACCGGTAGCTCGCTTTCTTGTAGTCGTCGTCTAGTACCCAGGCTATTGCCCAAAAATGGGGAAATTGCCATACAAATTGTATAAGGAACAATATACCTGCAGCAGCAGAAAATCTACCTGTAGCTGCTACCCAACCCAATAGTGGAGGTATAGCTCCCGGTATAGCTCCTATGTATACAGCTATACTAGAATATCTCTTGAGTGGTGTGTAGATGAAAGCATAACTAATAAGCGATGCAATACCTAGGATGGCTGCATAGGCATTAAGATAGTGCCCAAGCAAATACAGGCCAATGATACCCGTAATACCACAAAATACAGCGGCCTCCAAAACACCCATTCTATTCTGAGCAAGAGGTCTGTTCTCTGTGCGGGCCATGAGTATATCAAAATCTTTTTCAATAATTTGGTTTAACCCATTGGATGAGGCTACTACTAGAAAACCTCCAATAGTAAGAGCATATAATTCTGTCCAGTTGAGTGTACCTGAATAACCTATTAGATAACCAAAAATGGAAGATAAGACCACAGTAAAGGTTAGCCTAAACTTTATCAGAAGGCTATAGTCTTGTAACTTGGCTTTGATGCCAATTCGTTCAGTGTTTATACTGGCTGATTTCAAGTGATTTTAAGCTTTTTTATATTGCCGTAAATAGGAAGTGCAAATATAGAATTGTAGTACGAATATACCTGCACCTAAAGTTATATGGAACAGTTTTGAAATAGATTCTGTAGACTCCAATAGTGCCATTGGACCCCATAGTATTTGTCCTATGCACATCAACATAATCCAGCGTGAATATTGGCTTATAAATGTGCCTTTTTGTGCAGTGATAAACTGGTATATACTTACAACGAGTACGATAGCTCCAAAGGCTGCGTGCCATTGTATCGTAGGATACATTCCGTCTATTTTAGCGGCTGCTGTTCCTAGTGTAGGCAATAGGTCATAGAGTTCCCGAACTTCTGCTCCTAGGATCACTTGAATAGTACTGAGGACCATCATTACTAGGCCTACCTGCTTCGTTTTTTTGTCTACAGTATTGTACTCGTGCACTCGTGCATATCTGCGTGCCAATAGGAAAAAACAAATACTCGCAAAAGCCGCTATGAAATGTATCGTGACAATGCTTCCAATCAAATTACTATGAACCACTATGGCACCGAGTAGGGCATTTATAAAAACAAAGATAAAACCAGCTAACGTGTACCAAAACACGATAGGATTTGATCTAACGTATTTTAGACTCAGAAGAAAACAGATGAATACAACAATGCCGGTAAGGGCACCCAAAAGTCTGTTGATGTATTCAATGTAGGCTTTTACTACATTAAATTTATGCGATTGTTCTACCTGGGTGTCATTTCTGATTGCGTCTGCCTTTTCGTCAAAACCAATCATATCTAATAGTGCTGTAAAACGCTTGGTTTTTTTTAAACGTTGATCTTTGAAATACGCTTCGTAATCTGCAGGCAATTCACTCTCAGAAATAGGAGGGATGTACTCTCCAAAGCACTTTGGCCAATCTGGACAACCCATACCACTTCCTGTACTCCGAACCAATCCTCCTATGACAAAAAGCATAAAAATAAGGAAGATAGAGAGCCAATTAAGTTTGAGGTATGCTATATTTTTCATGTGTTAAATTCTAAAGTGTAGAGCAAAAAAAAGCCGTCTCGCTATGAAGACGAGACGGCTTTTTTTATCACACCATTTAGGCTGTGCGTGGTATAAACCAATTTTTTATTAGTGTAAAGAAACTTGCATTTTCGTTTACCGGCTCATCTTTAGCAGAAGGAGTTAGTTTGGTCTCCGTCTCGAAGAGTTCTATTTCATGATCTTCGTCTGGAACATTTTGCATTTTGAAATCCTCTTCATAAGCTGGGTTACTGTAGTCATAAGCCCATCTGTATACCGTAGGGATTTCTCCTGGCCAGTTTCCGTGTATTCGCTCTACTGGTGTAGTCCATTCTAGCGTATTTGCCTCCCATGGGTTTTGAGATGCTTTTTTACCGATGAATATACTCGAGAAGAAATTATAAATGAATACAATCTGTGCAAGACCTCCAAGGATAGCAGCCATCGTCATGAGTACATTTACATCTGCCCATACTCCGTATTCTGGTAAAAGTGTAAATGCGTAGTATCTACGCGGAACACCCGCAAGTCCGATAAAGTGCATAGGAAAGAATACCAAGTAAGCTGATATAAATGTTAGCCAGAAGTGAATGTAACCTAACGGCTTATTCATTAAACGACCAAACATTTTAGGGAACCAGTGATAGATACCTGCGAGCATACCAAAGATAGCTGCACAACCCATCACAATATGGAAGTGACCAACTACAAAGTATGTATCATGCAATTGTATGTCTAGTGTAGCATTACCTAAGAAAATACCTGTGAGGCCTCCAGAGATAAAAAAGGATACCAGTCCGATTGCAAACATCATAGCGTTTGTGAATCGGATATTTCCTCTCCACAGTGTAGCTAGGTAGTTAAATGTTTTTACAGCAGAAGGAACTGCTATAATCAATGTAGTTACCAAAAATACTGCACCCAGTAAAGGGTTCATACCAGTAATAAACATATGGTGTCCCCAAACGATAAACGAAAGGAATGCAATTCCTAGCAATGATATTACCATAGCTGTGTAACCAAAAATAGGTTTACGTGAGTTTATAGCTATTACCTCTGATGTGATACCCAATGCTGGCATAATGATAATATATACCTCTGGATGACCAAGGAACCAAAATAAATGTTGGAACAACACTGGACTACCGCCTGTATGTTCTAGTGCACCAGCAGAACCAAGGTAAATATCAGATAAGTAGAAACTAGTTCCAAATCCTCTATCAAACAGAAGTAATAAACCTCCTCCTAATAATACAGGGAAGGATAACAATCCAAGAACAGCAGTAAGGAACAAAGCCCATACGGTAAGTGGTAGTCTTGTCATAGACATACCTTTTGTTCTCATATTGAGTACAGTACTGATATAGTTGATACCACCCAGCAGTGATGATGCAATAAATAAAATTATTGCGGAAAGCCATAAAGTCATTCCCATTCCAGAACCCGGCATTGCTTTTGGCAGTGCACTCAATGGTGGGTATATTGTCCATCCACCAGAAGCTGGTCCTGTTTCTACAAATAATGAAGAAAGCAGAACAATACTACTAATAAGGAAGAACCAGTAGGATAGCATATTCATAAAAGGAGATGCCATATCTCTAGCACCTATCTGTAAGGGTAGGAGTAAGTTAGCAAAAGTTCCACTTAGACCTGCGGTAAGTACGTAGAATACCATGATGGTACCGTGCATAGTTACCAAAGCCATGTAATATCCTGCATCAAGTTTGCCATCTGGAGCCCATTTGCTGCCAAATAACCACTCTAATATTGGAAAAGATGTATCTGGATAAGCCAATTGAAGACGGAAAGCGATAGACATCCCCATTCCAATTAAACCCATTATAATACCTGTAATCAAAAATTGCTTTGAGATCATCTTATGATCCATGCTGAAAACATACTTCGATATGAAGCTTTCTTCGTGGTGGTGATGATCGTCGGTGTGTGCGTGTGCTACTGCTGTACTCATTGTGTTAATTTTATTCTGTAAATTAATTTAATGCTACTGTTTCAGTACCTTCTAC
>CAWVTO010000175.1:0-4627 GCA_963932895.1 uncultured bacterium | reverse complement strand
ATTGGGATACTCTTACTTTGCAAGAGCAAGGCGTCAATCTCTGCCTTGTTCAAAAAGTAATTTGTAAGTGCTATTAGATTGATAACAACTACAGCTGAGCAGAGTATCAAGGCAAATTGAACAAGCTTCACTTTACTGGTATCTAAGAAAAGTAGACCTGAAAACAACGAGAATAAGAACCCTAAGATGAGTCCTGCTTTATCACCCGACAGACCAGCAAAACCGCTATATGCAGCATCAAACAGCACTACAATAGCTAGCAATACAAGACTAACAACCAACAAACGAATTTTTGAAGCGTTGAATTGAAACGAACGGATATTAAGTAAAAAGAGTAAACCACATATTACTGTAGCTACACTTACGATAAACGGAGAAAACCATAAGGCAATGAATCCAATGACTGCTATGAACAAGTAACTATTAGAAGAAATGGCGAACCATTTCTTACCTAGCATAACTTAATAACACCCTAGATTTATCCGTTATTTCTATCTGTTTTGCTGAACTTTCTGAGAGTTTAATTATTTCTGAACTTCCCTCTTTCATTTCAAAATTACCCGTCACCTTTACAAACACTGTATTCTTATTTTCAGGATTGGTCACCATTATGACTGTACCAATTGGTGCGTTAAAATGTTTAGCAAAATTTTTATCGTTAGGAACAGAAGCTGCACCAACGCCTGTTGTGCCTTCTTCTTCTACTTTTTCTATGTTGTACTCTACCAATTTCTCAACCCTAACGGTGTACCCATTTATTGTTTTTGGTTCTTGCGTTACTACGGGTGTATCATAGCCCAAATTTTCATATTTCTGAACCGCCATTTCTTCCTTCATTTTGGTATAATCGGTTTCTACTTCTAAACTCTTGTCTACGGTTTCAGTTTTTGCAGAACCGTCTTGTACGAGTAACCGCTGGCCTTCAGACAACTCGTTACTTTCTAATGCGTTTAGTGTTTTAATCATCTCTACACTAGTGTTATACTTTTTACTTATTGCGTATAGCGTCTCTCCCAAAGCTACCTTATGGTACTTCGCAAAGGTACTGACCTCAATAGTGTTGCCTGGCTCCAACTTATCTATATTCGTCTTTGGCAATGAACTACCATCAAAGAAATCCTTAACCACCTTTTCTTCCATAACAGGTTCCATGTTACTTGGTATTAAAATGATTTGACCCAACTTGATAACCTCATCAGACCCTGGATTCTCAAAAATAATATCTTTTAGGCTTACATTGTATCGCTTACTAATGTTGTACAAGCCATCACCTGTTTCCACCTTGTGTAAAATATACATTTTGCCATTTCTCGCTTTAGTACCTACAGAGTCTGTTTTGTGAGCTATAGCAGTCATTGACATGCATACAGCAAAAAGCAATATTATTCCTTGTTTCATCTCTTGTGCAAATTTATTGTGTATATATTATCATTTAACAGATAGTTATTCACTTTATTACTTCATGTTGTAGTATTGTGGTTAATATGAAACAAATACTAATCCAAATAGCTCTGCTGCTCATTACCCTGGTGTCTGTGGCACAAGACAAGACACAGCCTAAGGTAGTGGTATTTGACCTAAAGAAAGAAATAGCACCCGAGGCTACACGTATAACTCAACGTGCTATCAATGAGGCCGAAAGTATACAGGCTGATCTTATCATTATACACATGAACACCTACGGAGGATATGTAACTGATGCAGATAGTATTCGCACTAAAATTTTAAATACTTCGATCCCTACATATGTATTCATAGATAATAACGCTGCTAGTGCAGGCTCTCTTATTTCTATAGCTTGTGACAAAATTTATATGACCAAAGGTGCAAGTATGGGTGCAACTACTGTAGTAAATGAAGATGGAGCTAAGGCTCCTGACAAGTACCAAAGCTATATGCGAAAGCAAATGAGGAGCACCGCAGAAAGTCATGGTCAAGATACCATAATAACCAATGGCGACACTACTTATACGTACTATAGAAATCCAGATATAGCGGAAGGAATGGTAGATGAACGCATAGTAGTAGAAGGGTTAGACGATGCTGATAAAGTAATTACACTCACTACTGAAGAGGCCTTAAAGTGGGGCTATTGCGAAGGAAAAGTGAGCTCAATAAACGAAATCCTAGAAATTAATAATATTAAGAATCCCAAAATCATCAACGTAAAACCTTCTACGGTAGATAAACTCGTAGCATTTTTTGCTAATCCAGCATTGCGTTCGGTACTCATTTTACTTATGATAGGTGGTATATATTTCGAGCTACAGACACCTGGAGTAGGCTTCCCCATCATCGCTTCTATTCTTGCAGCATTCGCCTACTTTGCTCCGCTTTACATAGATGGCTTAGCTGAAAACTGGGAGATTTTACTGTTTATTATTGGAGTCATTCTCATAGCTCTGGAGGTCTTTGTGATACCGGGCTTTGGGGTAGCCGGTATTAGTGGCATTTTATTGGTGTTGGGTAGTTTGATACTCAGTATGATACGCAACGTAGATTTCAACTTTGACGGAGTCTCTAATACAGATTGGAATAACTCAATGGCAAGTGTTCTCTTCGCTATGCTTGGTCTAGGTGCAGTATTCTACTTTTTTGGCACGCATCTTATCAATTCTAGGGTTTTTCAACGACTCGTGCTCAATGACGTGATAGATGCCAGAGTACCCATACAACACGAAAAGACCAGTGAGAATATTCCAATAGGTACTATTGGAGAAGCACACACTGCATTAAGACCAATGGGAAGAGTAAGTATCAATGGCACTACTTTTGAAGCTAAAACGCTTGGAGAGATGATAAACCAAGGTGACGATGTAAAAGTAATAGGCATCGAAAATCAATACGTAGTTGTCTCTAAAGTATAAAATGAAAGAATTAGCAATCACAGCATTAATACTTCTGACAGCTATAGCAGCTGATGCACAGACACAAGAAGTAGTCCTAGAAATAGGAGATACACTTTATTTTGACCAATGTAGTGGAGACAACTACACCTACATAGACTATTTCCAGAAAACACGGTTTGAGAAAGACAAGCCACTACACGATACAGCTACAGGGATGAATTATTACACGAATTTTTTTGATACGGGAGATTTCGATGTACATCGTATGCCGTGTAAAATGAAAGGCCGGTACGGCATAATAAAGCACATGATGCAAGTAGAATTAGAAGAAATAGGCACACAAGCAGTTTTCATTACAGAGATAGAAAAGGGCAAGACTGCAGCGTATATAATAGAACTCGCTTTTAGCCGTGGAGAGGTACTATGGTCTCCAGCACCACGATAATGAAGGTACTCGTAATCCGTTTTAGCTCCATCGGAGATATAGTGCTCACCACACCCGTACTTCGGTGGCTTCATACACAAAAGGAAGCAGAAGTGCACTACCTTACCAAGCCACAGTTTGCTAGTCTTATAGGGAGCAATCCCAATGTGAGTAAGGTCCATTCTCTAGACGACAATATAGACGCAACCATCGCTGCACTGAAGCAAGAGCACTTTGATCTTGTTATCGACTTACACAAAAATATCCGGAGTAAAAAAGTACGCAAGTCTCTCACCACTGAGCATCTTACTTTTAAGAAACTGAATATTCAGAAATGGCTGTTTGTTAATTTTAAGATAAACCTTCTCCCTAAAAAACACATCGTAGATAGATATGCAGAGGCTTTAGATTCCCTAGAACTAGATACTTCAGATAAATCTATAGACTACCATTTTCCTACTGATTATTCTTTTGACCTGGCACAGTATAACCTGGTACAGAAAGACTACATCTGTATTGTAATAGGCGGAACGTATGCTACGAAACAAATTCCAGTCAGCGTTATTCTATCATTGATTAAACGTTTAAACCAAAACATTGTATTGCTAGGTGGCGGCAATAAGGACGAGAAAAAAGCAGATGAAATAATGTCTCTAAGCGATACTGTTCCATTCAACTTAGTGAATAAAGTATCCATAACAGACGCTGCTTATGTCATACAACAAAGTGCAGGAATAATAACAAGTGATACGGGATTGATGCATATTGCATCATCATTTGATATTCCTATACAAGCTATATGGGGCAACACCAACCCAGACTTCGGTATGTATGCCTACCGATCCAATGCCGATACCATTACCAACCATATAGTCAAACTCGCATGCCAACCCTGCAGTAAATTAGGTAGCGATAAGTGCCCGCGTGGGCACTTCGACTGTATGCTAAAACAAGATGTGGAACAAATCGTGAAAAACTGCCATTCTACAGACGCTCCACAATAAATACCTTTGCTTCAACATATAAACGTATAAATGAGAAAATTACTTTTCGCAATATTTGCAACATGTGCACTGCACGGATATAGTCAGTCTAAAATAGCTTTCACAAAACTGGTAAAAGAAAATGACGGATTGTACTACTATAATAGCACTCCATACACGGGAGAGACGCTACTCCTATGGCCGAGTAACAATAAGCCTATGCAACGTATCACTTGGAATACTGGCCAAATAGACGGCAAGTTTGCCAGTTGGTATGAAGACGGAAAGCAAGACCAAATAATAGGATACAGCAAGGGAGTACGTCATGGTGAATTCAAAACTTTTTATAGAAACGGGGCTCCTGAAGTACA
>CAWVTO010000174.1:0-4695 GCA_963932895.1 uncultured bacterium | reverse complement strand
AAAAAAATGAAACATTTAAAATTAAACAAGTTCGCTTTATTACTAGTCTGCTTATCTTTTCTTTCAGCCTGTAAGGACGATGAGGCAGAAGAAATGGTTCCAGAAAAAACTTTAGCTGGTTTCCTTTACACAACTACTAATGGTGAGAGTACAAATCAAGTATTGAAAGTTGATCGCTTTAGCGACGGAAGTGTCGGAAATGAAGTAGCTTACGCTACCAATAGCAATGGCGGAGCAAACACAGCTGCAGGTGGTGATGCAAGAGGAGATTTTGATGCTCAAGGTGCTATACAAATAATAGGAGATTATTTGTTAAACGTAAATGCAGGAGGGAATACCGTTTCTATCTTTTCTATAGATAAGCCTACAGGAGCATTAACATTAGAAAACAATGTAAATTCAGGAGGAACAAGACCCGTGAGTATAGCGTATACACTAAAAGCTGGAAGTACAAATGAGTATTGGGTTGCAGTAGGTAATCAATGGAATAATCCGAATGTACAAAAGGACGGAGCAAACATTGAACGTTATCCTGATAGCAGTTGGCTTGCAGATGACCTTACTATGTCAGATGCTACAGATATGGAAAGAAATCTTACGTTGTTTAGTTTCAACTCTTCTACCGGAGCACTGGTATTAGACAAGCAATTAGACACGTATGTAAGAGAAAACGGGGGCCCTACTACGGTTTCGTTTAGCGACGATGGAAGTAAATTAGCTGTATCTACTTGGGGCATAGCACACTTCGGTACTGCATTAACCTCTTTGGACGAACAACATTCAAGTAGAGTGTATGTGTATGATTTTGCTAACGGTAATGTTACCGGTGAACGTTTCTTTGAAGAAGAAGGGATTGCAGGTACTATTGGATTCAATTGGGCTAAGGGAAGTAACAGTACGTTACATGTCTCAAATTTCAATTTGATACCTACAAAGAGAGATAATAGTCTTACTATTCTGTCTGATGATGGAAGTGCGGTGACTAAAGCAGGGAACTTTAATACGGTTGCTATAGATGATATTGATGAGGCTTGCTGGACACTTTTGAATCCTGCTGGAAACATTTTATATGTATCTAGTTTTGGAGCCAATGCTATTACTGCATTTAATGTTGGAGGTACAGGTGCTATTTCAGCTGCTGGTAATTTCGAATCGAGAAGTGGGAATGCTCCTGCTGGAGATACAAAAGATATGTATGTTACTTCTGATAATAAGTATTTATACAACACAGGTGCTTTTCAGTCATTCTCTATTAACAGTTTTGATATTTCGGGTTCTAGTCTTGCTTACAAAGGACAAACTACGTATAGCACAACTTCTGCTTCTGTAGGAAGTGCGGGAACATATAATTTCTTAGGTCTTATCGGATATGACTTGTAAGAATTGAAACTACCGGCTCAAAATGAAGCTTAGGTAACAACACTAGTCCATGCTAGTATGAATCCTATATGCTATTGCAATACATTTCCTTTTAGGGCGATGAATTGTCTTAGTGTATAGGATTTTTTTTGTGGGGTAGTTTGATGTTTACTCCAAGTAGTCTGAGATGCACACCTCTACGCTACAAGAGCTATTTGTTTACCTTTGACCCGTGCCACACACTACAGAAATCACCAAGATACAAGTTGATCCTCAAATCTTGACAGAGATAGAAGAAGAAGCACAGGTGATCGTACATTGCTCGTTTTATAATGATCCAAATCAGTACGTTGGAGAGATGGGCGTAAGGGTGTGGAAAGATACTTTTTTGATAGATGAGGCTACCGGGATAAAAGTTCCGATGATAAAAGCATTGGGAATCGTCTATCAGCCCGACTGGTATTTCTTAGCCTCAGGAGAGACCAAGCGGTTTACCCTCATCTTTGAGGCATTGCCCAAAAGCTGTATTTCGTTTACACTCGCAGAAATAATCAATCAGCCCGGTGCTTTTATCGTGACTGGGATTCTAAGGAATAATTCAGACGTTTATAATGCTAGACTAGACTAACTCATCGGTTACCTGCACATTGTGCTGGTCCAATTCAGCGAGGTGTTCGCGTACTACAAAAGACTCTGGTTGAAAATTAGAGTCTCTATTTTTTCGCTGTTCTTGCCTGTAAATGCTGCGTACATATCGCCGTACATCTTCCTTATCATTAAGCAACAATCCGGGTACAGCTACGTTTTCACCACTGCTGTCTTTGGCCACCATGGTAAAATAACTGGAGTTGCAATGGTTGGATTTTCCCGTCTGTATATTTTCGGAATCTACACGTACGCCTACGACCATACTGGTTCTTCCAGTGAAGTTGATCGATGCCCTTAGGGTTAATATTTCGCCTACTTCTACGGGATGCAGGAAATCTACTCTATTGACAGATGCCGTGACACAATAGTGGCCACTGTGCTTACTCGAACACGCAAATACTACTTGGTCCATGAGATTTAGAATATGACCACCGTGTATCTTGCCGCTAAAATTGGAGTGAGAAGGAAGCATTAACTCAGAAAGTGTGATTTGTGATTGCTCTGCAGTTTTGAAATCCATACTACGAAGATAAGCTTCTATTTACGTTTGATGCACATGGCACTATTCCAAAGAGTTGATAAATGAGTCTGACAAGACTCCTTTTTTTTATCCCTTATCTAGCTCTGCCAAAAAAGCTTCTGCTCGCTCCAAATGTGCGTCCATTTTAGGTCCTTCCATCTTCTTAGCTAGATTTACCATCATTCCCATGCGGGGATTTTTGCTAAAGGCTTCGCTGTTTACATGAATAAATCGCCAGTACAAAGCATTCCAAGTTTCGCACCAGTCGCCTTTGGGATAGTCGCTCATTTTGAGCACATAGTTACTCCCGCTGCAATACGGCTTGGTGGTCATCAGCCCGCCATCTGCATATTGCGTCATACCGTACACATTAGGGACCATTACCCAGTCGTATGCATCTACGTACATCTCCATAAACCAACGGTAGACTTCATCCGGGTCAAACTCGCAGAGCAACATAAAGTTGCCAAAAATCATCAGTCGCTCAATGTGGTGGGAATATCCTGTTTTGAGTAGCTTCTTGATGGTGCAATCAAGGGGTATAATACCGGTAGTTCCTTCCCAAAAACTCCGGGGTATTTTGCGTTCGTATCCCAAGTGGTTCGTTGTTCGTTGCTTCACACCTTCTAAGGAATAGATGCCCCGTATAAACTCCCGCCAACCTATAATCTGACGAATAAATCCTTCTAGACTGTTCAGTGGGAAATTTTGCTCTTTGTGTGCTATGAGTACTTCGTTTATGATTTGCTTTGGACTAAGCAAGCCAATATTAAGCATAGGTGTGAGGACAGAGTGCCACAACCAATTCTCGTCTTTTACCAGTGCGTCCTCGTAGTCCCCAAATTTTACAAATCGCTCGTTTATAAAGGATTGAAGGTGGTTTTCTGCATCCGAATGCGTAGTAGGATAGTAGCATGTGTCTACGCTTCCGTAGTTGTTGCCAAAGTACTTTTCTACATAGGCTTTTGCTTCGTCTGTATAGCTATTAGCCTTTGGAGTTTCTACTACAGGTATCGCTTCACCTTTGGGTACTTTCTTTCTATTCTCTGCATCAAAACTCCACTTACCTCCGAGGGGTTTCTCCCCATCTTCGAGTAGAATCTTGTATTTTTTGCGTTGTCCAGTATAGAAATTAGCCATTAGGTATTTCTTCTGTTTGCCTAGAGTATCGGCAATTTCATCTGCCGATTCTATAAAGTTCGGGTTGGTAAATGTATGAAGTTTTAGACCGAACTGCTTTGCAAAACGCTTGATCCTTCTTTCCAATAAATAGTCGTCAGTCAGGGTGTAATAGACGTCTTCTGTACCCTTGTTTCTCAAGGATAGAAAGAGATCTGCTAGCGTGTCCATAGCATGAAATTCTATATAGTTTACGTTGACTTTGTTGGCTATATAGTCGGCATAGTACTTCATACTGGCTCGATGCAGTACAAGTTTCTGCTTGTGAAAGGTGTATTGTGAAAAATACAAATCATCTTCGATGAGATAGACCTCATTACAGGTGTCTACCAATTCAGATTCTTTGTACAGTTGGTGTGGAAATAGTAATCCTATTTTAGCCATAAGTTTCGGTATGTTTTGTCTGCGTCGTATCGCTCTGCTTGTCCTTGTGTATTGAATTTTCGGAACGGCCTAGGATCGTGACCTACACCCGCTATATACATCCAATTGCCATAATTGCTGGCAGGGTCGTAGTCTATGAGTTGACTTTCTAAGTATGCTGCACCCCATCTCCAGTCAATGCCGAGGTCATGTATGAGGTAACTGGCTACGTTTTGTCTCCCGCGGTTACTCATCCATCCAGTAGCATTTAGCTCCCGCATGTTAGCATCTACCAGGTCATCTCCGGTATGCCCATAGCTCCATTGCTCAAACAGGCGTTTATCCTGTTTGCAGGAAATAGATTTACGCTGTATTCCGCCTTTTTGGAAGAATGCATCGCCGTGTAGTTGTAGCTGCAGTTGGAAGAAGTCTCGCCACAGCAATTCGAAAATGAGCCAGTAGGTAGAGGCATTAGAAACTACGGTATTTTCATAGTGTACGATATAATCAAAAACGGTGCGAGCAGAAATGTTTCCTAATGCGAGCCAAGGACTGAGTCTGCTACTATAGTCTGTGCCTACCATGCCGTTGCGAGTTTCTTTGTAGGTGGCTATGAGGTGACTATC
>CAWVTO010000173.1:0-4701 GCA_963932895.1 uncultured bacterium | reverse complement strand
ACCGGAGTAGAAAGCGTGTGGTTAAAAGAGTGATTTCCATACCTTTGGGATTCTTATGGAAAACGAAATCCTTAAATCTAAGGGAGGTTCACAGTTTAACCATATGGTGCCTGTAGTATTGTTTTTGTGTTGTGTGCCAGCATATTCATCGGGCACCTATATTCTACTAGTGGTGTTGCTAATGCTTGTGGTGGTGACATTTGTTATGGATAAAACTATACAAATAGATACGGCTTCACGTAAGGTGAAAAATGGATTGTTCTCTGATTGGGATGACCTTTCTATCGGAGGTTACAATCCCCGAAAGCGGATTTTGGAGATTTAGTATGTGCGAATCAGGTTTTCAGAATGTGTTGGCTTTAAGCTCTACTCAAAATTGTGATTCTAATTTATTTTATGCTTCTGACGGTTGTTCCAATGGGAATGCTCTAGCCGAAATAGAACTGGACTCGGGAACATACTATCTTACGGTTGTAGGTAAAGGAAGTACCGATAAGGGGAATTATACGTTGGAAATCAATCGCTTGCAAGGATCCAATATTGCATTGATAAAGAATGAATTGATTTCAATTTATCCGAATCCAGCTCAGGATATGATTACGATAAGCCATTCCAATGTTGCAATCGATTCGTACGTCATTTTGAATGCTCTGGGACAGCCTGTTTTGGGTGGATTGCTAGAGAGTCATTCTGTTAATGTTGGTGCACTCCCATCGGGAGGATATATCATCCAATTGACAGATTCTGTGAGTAATCAGACCTACTATAAGAAATTCATGAAGTAAGACTACGCTGCTATTTATACGATGCCCGTCATAACTTCGAATGACGGTATTCTTGAACCAACAGTGCTTATTGACGATGCAAATTTTATATTTGACCAGTGAAATTTGGTAAAGTAGAAAACCCGGGGTCCTTGGATCTCAGTCTTCCTGCAGATCATGCAGCGACTATACAAGTACTGCAATCAGGCGGCTATGCTGAGAAGAAGCCGAAGGTCTACATTGGATGTCCAAAGTGGGGTAAAGCAGATTTAAAAGACTTTTATCCAAAGGGCACTAAGGACGAATTAACCTACTATTCTAGTCAGTTCAACAGCATAGAAATGAATGCTTTTTACTACCGTATATTTCCTACTACAGTAGTAGATAAATGGTACAGTCGATCGGACCCAGATTTTGTATTTTTCCCAAAAGTGCCTCAGTTGATTAGTCAGTTTCGTAGACTCAAAAACTGTGAGAATGAGTTGAATGATTACTTGGTTAGCATCTCTCATTTCAAAGAAAAGCTTGGAACGGCTTTTTTGCAGATGAACGACAACTATAACCCAAGCAATTTTGATGATTTGGCAGCATTTATAGAACAATGGCCTCAAGACCTACCCCTAAGTGTAGAGCTGCGACATACCGACTGGTACAATGACCCTACAGTATCCAATAGACTCTATGCCTTGCTAGAAGAAAACAAGGTATGCCACACACTTACAGATACCGCTGGTCGCAGAGATATCATGCATATGCGACTGACCAACAATCAGTGTTTTGTGCGTTTTACAGGAGCCAACCATCCCAGTGATATAGATAGGCTGGATGAATGGTTTGAAAGACTCACCCAATGGAGAGAGCAAGGCATAGAGCAAATCAATTTCTTCATACACCAAACCATAGAAAAAGACCTTCAAATGCTATCGGCCAGACTCATCACTAAGATAAATGAAGAATGGGGATACGATATGCACGTACCGGGTAGCGAGAGACAAGTGAGCTTATTTTAGGATCTGTGTTTTGTCAGTTTGGGTGATTCTGCGATAGCAAAATTGTATCGAAAACTAAGACAAAACTATTCCCACCGGACAATGGTCGCTCCCAAAAGTGTCGTTATCTATAAAAGCATCGGTCACCTTAGGCATCAGAGCGTCAGATACTAAGAAGTAATCTATACGCCAGCCAGCATTGCTCGCTCGGGCATTAAAACGCGTACTCCAAAAACTATATTTCACCTCCTCTGGATGCAATTCACGGAAAGAGTCTTTTAATCCTATGCTCAATATCCCGTCTAATCCGTCTATTTCTTTTTGGGTATAGCCACTCGTCTTGTTGTAGTTGGGCTTATCATTTTTAAGGTCTATAGCTGCGTGTGCTACATTAAAATCTCCTGTTACTAGTATAGGTTTATGCTTCTGTAAGTCAGCAAGATAGTTTTTGAAAGCTTCATCCCAAGTTGCTCGATAGTCTAGTCTTTTGAGTCCTGATCCACTATTGGGTACGTACACATTTATCAGATAGAAATCTGCATATTCTGCACAGATGACACGGCCTTCGTCGTCGTGTTCTTCTATGCCTATATCTGTGGTTACTGCTATCGGTTCTGTTTTAGAAAGTATGGCTACTCCGCTGTACCCTTTTTTGGTAGCAGAGTTGGAGTATTTATGGTATCCATTCAGGTCGCTCAGAGCTTCTTGTACCTGATCATCTTGTGCTTTGGTCTCTTGTAGGCAGTATATATCTGCTCCACTGTTGTTTATAATATCAATTAAACCTTTTTTTACGGTGGCTCTCACGCCATTTACATTCCAAGAGATGATTTGCATAGTAGCAAAGATAAAATTATAGAACGATAGAAAGTAGAATAAACATGAGGATTAATAGTCGTACTAAGGTTGGCAGCTATATTTGAACCCTATATGTTTCAAAATGTATTAAGCAAAGCCCAAGAGGGAAATTTTATGGTGTCTATATCCACCTACGGAGAGGATGCTACTTGGGTAGGCTATATACTGTCGCATACCTTGGAGTTAGTTACGATAGAACACGTATCTAAGTTTGGTAGGTACGATGGAATACGAACATTAAAAATAGACAACATAGAGCGAGTAGACGTGAACGATGAGTTGTGCAGAAGCATTACATTTTTGGCTCAGAACCAGAATGAGATGAACAATCTCAGTATACAATACAAGGAGAAACAGGCAACGAGTGGTTCGTTTCTAGATATGCTAACCTATTGCAAAGAGGAAAATCTAATCTGCTCTATTGATACCAAAGAATTATATCTCACATGTTTTGTCTTAGAGTTAAGCACAGACGAAATTCAACTGCTTGCCATTGATAACTTTGGAAACAAGGATGGAGAGTGTCACATAAAAATGGACGATATCAACTTTGTGTCTATGGGGAGACTTACAGCTATGAGAAGACTACTACTTTACAACTTAAATTATAGGATTTAAGCAACGCTGAGTATTTTCTCTTTTTTTCCAGCAAAGGCTACTTGCCCATCTTTTTCTAACCCCATAAGTTGTTGCCCAATGGGTGATGTAGGGGAAGTTACAAAAATGGTTTTATCGCCTATCACTAGTCTACCGATACCCGTTGCTAGGTAGAGTTCTTTTTTATCAGTCACTATATGAGCACCTAGTTGTGCAGAGTCGCAAGGCTTGTCTGGGCTTATTTGACTAAGGATGGTCATTTCTTTAATAGCGTGATTCATTGTTTGATTGAGTCTATCAAGTTCTTCTTGACCCATTGCTCTAGCAGTCTCAAACTTGTTGCCTGCGGTGCTATTGTCTTCACCTACAATAGATTCTTGAACTTTGTCTATGGCAGACTGTAACTCGTTCAACTGAGTTTGCAGTTTGGCCATACAGGCCGCATGTATTTCTGACTTTTTCATACTTATCAATCCAAATTTAGGGTTTTGTTACCTGAGTTGCAATGTTTAATGGTAGAATATCACACTTTTGCCCTCAATGTTAGGATTTATTAAGAAATTATTTGGACCAGGAGTAGATTTGGCCCAAAAAATGAGAGAAGGAGCAGTGATTGTAGATGTTAGAAGTCCGGGCGAATACGCGGCGGGTCACGTAAAAGGGAGTAAAAATATCCCTTTAGGTAATATAGAATCTAAGCTAGAAGCCATAAAAAAATGGAATAAACCTGTGATCACTTGCTGTGCTAGTGGTATGCGAAGTGGAAGTGCCGCCAGTGTTTTAAAACGCAATGGAGTAGAAGCATACAACGCAGGCCCGTGGCAAAAGGCAGGTAGGTTGGTTTAGGAACAAGCCTACAGGCGTGTTCTTTTTGTGCATTCTTCGGTATATTCTGCGATAGCAGAATACTCAGAGAGTACAAAAAGTGCCGAAATAGTCATCATTCAATAAACGGAACGTTTCTTAAATCAATTATTCAATAAATATGGCAAGCTTTAAAGATGCAATAAGTGGAGATACACCGGTATTAGTAGACTTTCATGCAGAATGGTGTGGTCCGTGTAAGATGATGCCACCCATCCTAAGTCAAGTAAAAGATACCCTTGGTGATAATGTAAAAATCATTAAAATCGATGTAGATAAAAATAAGGCTTTGGCAGAAGTCTACGCTGTGCGAGGAGTTCCTACGCTTATGATTTTCAAAGGCGGGAAACTAGCGTGGCGAGAAAGTGGCGTGAGACAAGCAAGTGAGCTGATTGGGTTGTTGGCAAAATGAGATTTAGAGATTTGAGATTGCTTCGCTTTTAGATGTGAGACGAATTTGAACTCCAAAAAATTCTCACATCTATAATCTCAAGTCTAACGTCTCATAATCTCAAGTCTCACGTCTCAAAATACCTACGGCAAATACTCCCTCTTAAAATTAGGCTTCCTTTTTTCCAAGAAGGCATCACGGCCTTCTTTAGCTTCGTCGGTCATGTATGCTAGGCGTG
>CAWVTO010000172.1:0-4714 GCA_963932895.1 uncultured bacterium | reverse complement strand
AGTGCTGCTTGACTTAGATAATACACTAACTCCTTTTGTTTTAGAGTAAGGCTATCGATGCTACTGGCATCATAGCTTAATATTTTAAGGTCGGCAAAACGATTTGGGTCATTTTCTTCCGTTTCTGTGCTCGCCTCTTTTGGAGCGTCATTACAAGCTGTAAATGCAGCAGCTAGAATAAATAATAAGAAATATTTTTTCATTTGTTTTAATCTTGAATGGCGAAGATATGGAAAACCAAGGAATTTTAAACCTCCTTAAACGTGTCCCTGCTGCAACATAGCATCTGCTAAACGAACGAAACCAGCAACATTAGCTCCTTGAACGTAGTCTACAATGCCGTCTTCACCGATACCATATGCTACACTTGTCTAACTTTCTACACTCTAAACTTCTTCTTCAACCCTTCTAGATCTTCTACCACTTTGTCATTGAGCGGAATACCATTGGCGGTACGCTCCGCTTCTATACGATACTCTTTCTCCCCGGGTACATACACTTCTTGATCGGCCTCTACACGCTCTGCAGATTTAAAACTCTGTATCCAGTGATCCATACTCGATTTAAATTCGGCTGTATCCCTAAATCCCTCTATCTCCATAGCACCTACAAAGTGACCAAGTCCTTTGCCCGGCAAATTGGGCAGCATAGGCAAGAAGCTCACAAATGGCGGTACCCACTTCCCGTAGTTGGCACCAGACAATACGCCTGTCATCACATCTACCAAGCCACCTAGAGCATATCCTTTGTGGCTACTCAGTTCTTCCAGACTACCAAGCGGCGTTAACATTCCACCGTCTTTTAGCTCGTCTACATTTTGACTGGTATTACCGTGCTTGTCTACCATCCATCCTTTCGGGATTACCTTACCTTCTCTGCGGGCTATTTCTATCTTGCCCCGAGCTACAGACGCCGTGGCTAGATCTATCACCAAGGGATTCTCCACTCCAGCCGGAAAAGCGTAGGCAATAGGATTGGTTCCTAGCATAGCTTCTTTGCTATGTGTAGGCGGTATAAATGGAGTAGCATTGGTCATAGCCATACCTATCATATCGTGCGGCAAAGCCATCATAGCGTGGTAACCTGCTATACCGAAGTGATTACTGTTTTGTATTGCCCCCCAGCCGCTGCCATATTGTTTTGCCCGCTCTACCGCAATGGCCATAGCCTTTGGTGCTACTACTAGCCCTAGACCACCATCTCCGTCTATGCTAAAAGTAGATTTGTGTTCTCTAATAATCTTTACTTCTGGAGTCATATTAATACGACCGCCTTCCCAAAGTGCTACATAACCCACCAAGCGAGATACCCCGTGACTATCTATGCCGCGTGCGTCTGCACTCGTGAGCACATCTGAAGCCTGTATAGCGTCTAGTTCATTGGCTCCCATTGCCATAAAGACATTCGTACTCAGCTCACTCAGCTCCTCTTTGGTAAATACTTGCATTCAATCACAAAAATGCATATTTTTTTTAATGCACTAAATGCTTGATATTAAATTGTTTATAAACAAGAAAAAATCCATTGTGAAATTTATTAAGAATGGATGCAACATATTTGCACAACAACAGGTCTACCTTGAACCAAACTGAAACTAATACTGAAACTAACCAATTGGATGAACGCGAACTTATCAAAGGATGTGTCAATAATGACGTACGGTACCAGCAGGTTTTGTATGAGCAATTTGCACCAAAAATGATGGGGGTTAGCCTCCGGTATTGCACGAGTAAGATGGAAGCAGAAGATGTACTTCACGATGCTTTCATTAAGGTTTTGGATAAAATAAAAACCTTTAAAGGAGAAGGCTCTTTTGAAGGGTGGATAAGGAAGATAGTGGTATTTACAGCATTAAAAAGCAACGATAAGCGAGTTAGAAAATTCGAACCCGGATCATTAGAAAACGTTCAGGAACAAAGTTTTGATGCTAAAGCTATCAGCAATATGGAAACCGCCAATTTACTAAGCATATTGCAAGAGTTGCCCGAAGGATACAGAGCAGTATTTAACCTCTACGCTATAGAAGGTTATAGCCACAAAGAGATAGGGAAAATGCTTGACATAAGTGATGTGACCAGTCGCACACAGTATAGTAGAGCCAAACAACATTTGATTAAACTACTTGCCAAATATGGCATACAACGCATATGAAAAACGAGATAGAAAATATCTTCAAACAAAAATTCAACAGCTTTGAAGCAACACCTAGTGCGGGTCTTTTTGATGCTATAGTAGCCAACAGGGCTAAGAAAAAACGAGCGATATGGATGTGGAGTGCAGCAGCTCTACTGGCAACGGTATCTGCTGTTGGTCTTTGGTCGTATACAAACAACACACCTGTGCAGCTTGCAGAGGATACGAGTAATAGCACAGAACAAAATAGTAATACGCCTACTCTAATAGACCAAACGCAAGACAAAAAAGAGGTTGTACAAGAAAATAGGCTTATCGAAGAAACCCTAGCACAGACCAAACCAACAGGAGTAAGAATCAAAGAAGAGACTGCAGCAGCAAAAGATACACGAGCTACAAAAACGGAGGCTACACTACAGCATAGACAAAAACCAACTGCAGAAAAGAGCACAACAAATACCAACCCTAAAAACGAATGGGCTGAACTATTTGCCAAGATTGATAGGGCCAATCCAACTATGGATTTGGATAAAGGAACACTATACCTTGGGAACAAAAAACAGACTATGGATATGAGTACAGGTTTAAATATTCCACAAGAGAATACAACCAGAGCATTAAAAAAGACCACCAGAGCCGACAAAACGGAGAACAACAGCTATAAACCGCCGCTAAACAGTACTATAAATACAATTACCTCGGTTGCCGCAGAGAAAAAATCTGAAATCAAAGAAGAGGAGGAGAATGAAGATGTGAATCTTCCACTACCCACAGGAAGACTTGTGGCTCTAAATAAGTGGAGAGTACAGACATCTGCAGGTATTGGTTATGCTAGTAGAACCCTTTCTGAAACGAATAAAGAATACATAGACTTAAGAAACAGCACAGAAAATGTGGCCTTATCTTATCAGTTTGAAGCAAATGTCATCTATCAATTCAACCCACGTTGGAATATCCAAACAGGCTTGCAATACTCCATAAGAAACGAACTATTTGAGTATAGTAAACAGATGTACACTACAGAAGATCGTAAGGTACAGCGTATAGAAATAATAGTACATCCTGTACTTGGAGAAATTGAGCGTACTTATTTAGAAACCATAAGAGATACAACATCTCAATACCAAAAGTATACCTCTTCTCAAAACAAGTTTGAGACCGTAAGTATTCCCATTGTTATAGAACGTGAGCTTTTCACACATCATAACTGGAGAGTACTTGCTAAAGCGGGAGTACATGCGGGTATATACTCCAATAGCGTTGGGATGCTACTAGCACCAAATAGTGAAACACAGGAATACAGAACACTACCAACCCGCAAGGCAGGTATCAACAGTGCCATGTTTGGTCTAGGTGTGCTCTACAGCCTTACACCGCGAGTCTCTTTGCTTGCTTACCCACAAACCAACGTACAAATCAACTCCAGTACAAAACGTACTGCGGGATTTAGCCAAAATGATTGGGGAATATACACGCACGTTGGATTGAGAATAGGCTTATAATATGACGAGAAAAATTGCATTTGTTACCACACTCCTTTTTTGGGCGAGCCAAGTGCTTGCCCAAATTGGGTTTGCTACCATGGGAGACTCTGTGCTAGTGCGTATCAATAGCAATGGGAGTTTAGGCGTAAACTTAAGCAACTTATCTCCCAGTTCTAGCCTAGCAAATCAAACAAACAATCACTTCATAAAACAAGCAGGATTGTACATAGTAGCACGTGACGTTAGCGGTCAATTTCACAGTGCAATACAGTATATGCAAGGGATAGATTCTTTTGATTTTTGGCCAGGTCCAGTAGACACACTTACCGGCCAAACTGGTAACATAGAAGATTGGGATAATGTATGGAGTATAAGCAAAGAAGAAGTAGATTACCACAAAAATAACTGGACGAAGGATGGCTATAAGCCAATCATAAGTATTGCAAACTGGCCTGCAAATGGTAGCAATGGATATGCCCAATACTTAGCTCCCTTTATGGACTATAACAGTGATGGTGTTTATAATCCAGAGCTGGGAGACTACCCTGCTATTAGAGGCGAAAAATCTGCCTACTGCATTTTCAATGATCTAGCAGAAGAACATGCCGCATCTCTTGGAGTAGAACTCGGTTTAGAAGTACAACTTATGGTTTACCAATTAGCTAACAGCAAGACTATCTACTTAGAATACTACCTTATTAACCGAAGCATTTTAGACTTCGATAATACATGGGTAGGCTTCTTCATAGATGGGCAATGCGGAAATCCAAACGATAATTTTGCAGGCACCTTTCAGACATATCCTCAGAGTGTGTTTGTATACAATGGAGATGAACTGGACGAAGGATATTTTGAAGAGAACCTACCCTTTGTATCGGCCACATTTCTAAATGAAAACTTGACTAGAAGTATTGCTTTTGATAATACCACCAACATAAATGGAGCTCCTGTTTCTATGGCGGAGTTCATAGAAACGGGGCAAGGAAACTGGAAAAATGGACAACCATTGCAACAAGGAGAAACAGGTATAGTCACCACTAAAAAAGCAGATTACATATTTAATCAAAGTACAAGTTCATCTAACCCTTGGGTAGAAG
>CAWVTO010000171.1:0-4715 GCA_963932895.1 uncultured bacterium | reverse complement strand
CTATGGATAAGCGGATTACAACGTAGACTTACGCCAAAAAATTTGAGTCTTCCATTTAAAGTGCTTTCGAGTCTTTGGAATTCGCGAAAAATCCTCAAAAAATTCAAGCCCGACTTTACAGTGGGAGTTGGTGGCTACGCTAGTGGTCCGCTCAACTATATGGCCAGTAAAATGGGAGTACCCGTTTACTTACAAGAGCAAAACTCTTTTCCGGGTATTACCAATAAATTACTCAAGGATGCGACTAAGAAAATCTGTGTAGCGTATGAAGGGATGGATCGCTTTTTTCCAAAAGAGAAAATAGTAATGACCGGAAACCCCATACGCCAAGATATACTAGCAAGCAAAGCTACACGCAAAGAAGGGTTGGAGTATTTCTCCTTAGAAAACAGCAAAAAGACGGTACTTATTGTCGGTGGAAGCTTAGGTGCTCGTACCGTGAATGAAGCGATAGAAGCCAATTTGGTTGCCATAGAGAAAGCTGGAATACAATTGCTATGGCAAACAGGTCAAAGTTATACTGGAGCGTTTGGCACTTTTTCGTGGGGCACTCGCACAGCGTTTGTCAAGCGTATGGATTTGGCTTATAAGGTAGCCGATGTGGTCATCAGTAGAGCCGGAGCAATGTCTGTTTCAGAACTATCGGCTTTAGGTAAAGCTACCATTTTTGTGCCTTCACCTTTTGTGAGCGAAGATCACCAAACCAAGAATGCCATGAGTTTGGTAAATAAGAATGCGGCACTGCTTTGCAAAGATGTTGAGGCGACTCAAAAACTAGGAGATATGGTGATATCGCTAGTGCAAAACGAAGAGCAAATCGCTGCTCTACAAAAAGAAATAATAAAACTAGGGTTGCCGCAAGCAGCCGAAAGTATAGTAAGTGAGATAGTACAAGACCTTGGTAGATAAGAAGAACATATATTTCCTTGGGATAGGCGGCATAGGCATGAGTGCCTTGGCTCGCTACTTCCACGCACAAGGATATGTGGTGGCTGGGTATGACAAAACACCAAGTCCACTTACTGCGAAGTTACAAGAAGAAGGAATCTCGGTTTCTTTTGTTGATGAAGTAGTTGCGATAGAGGCAATGTATGTAGACTACAAAAGAGATACTATGGTGGTGTATACTCCTGCTATTCCAAAAGACAATGTCCTCTTTAATTATTTCAAGGACGAAGGATATACGCTTGCTAAGCGAGCAGAAGTGCTGGGTATAGTCACCAAACAGACTGTGAATCTAAGTGTGGCAGGTACGCACGGGAAGACAACTACGAGCAGCATCGTAGCTACCATTTTACAGTATTCAGAAAAGCAGTTTTCTGCATTTTTGGGAGGCATTAGTACCAATCTTGGGAGCAACTACTTTTACCAAAAAGGAAACCATGAAGAGCACTTGAGTATCACAGAGGCAGATGAGTTTGATCGCTCATTTCTGCACCTTAGTCCGGACTATGCCATCATCACCAGTACAGATGCAGATCATCTGGATATTTATGGTAAAAAAGAAGATTTAGAAAAGTCGTACGTAGATTTTTCTGAACGCATTGCGGAGCCAAGCCACCGTTTTTATGCTTGCGAATACGCCCAGCATATCACAGGGGTAAGTTACTCTGCCAGCAGTAGCCATGCAGATTATTACGCAGTAGTAGAAAGCAAGTCAGGAAAAGGAACACGCTTTAGCATAGCCAACAACAAAGGAGATGATACCATTGAAAATTTGTATCTGAATATTCCTGGAGAACACAACTTAGAAAATGCTGTAGGTGCAGCTCTAATGACGTTAAAGACAGGCGTTTCTCTGGAAGCAGTACGCAATGGCTTAGCTAATTTTAAGGGAATAAAACGCCGCTTTGAGTACGTGGTACAATCCAATACCGTGACGTATATAGATGACTATGCACATCACCCTAGTGAGTTGAGAGCAATTATATCTTCGGTTAGAAATTTATATCCTACCAAAAAAATTACGGCGGTATTTCAACCGCATCTCTTTAGCCGTACACAGGATTTTATGGCAGATTTTGCTCACGAGCTTTCGCAAGTAGATGAATTACTGCTCGTGCCAATCTACCCTGCTCGAGAAGTGCCTATAGACGGGGTCACTAGCGAAGCTATTTTGTCCCAAATGACGCTGAGCAATGCCAAGTGCATGTCCAAAGACGACGTGCTTGCCGAACTAAAAAATACAGAAATAGAGGTGTTGCTCACACTAGGAGCTGGAGATATAGACAGACTTGTACAACCTATAAAAGAATACTACGGTGGCTAAGACAAAATCATACATACGCAAGTCATTGTACTTACTTTCCCTCTTATTGTTGATCGTTCTATTAGCGGTGCTCAAAAACAATCAGGCGGATCAGATTTGTACAAAGGTGATAATAGATATAGATGCACCTGTCGAAAAACAACTCGTAACCGAACGCTTGGTGAAGAATAAAATAAGCGAGTGGTATAGCGGCGGATTATCGGGTAGGTCTCAGCAAAATTTAAGCTTACCAGATATAGAAGATCGACTTGAAAGTATGCCAGCGGTACGCAACGCCGAGGTGAGTTTTGATCTACGCGGCGAGCTCACTTTGCAGATAGAGCAACGCATGCCGGTAGTGCGTATCATACGCAGTACGGGTGAGCAATACTACCTAGCAAAAGACTTTACAAAGATGCCTGTGAGCGGTACAGATGTGGCACGTGTGCCCATCGCAAATGGCCGTTTAACAAACGCCATGATTAAGAAAGTATACACACTATCCACCTATGTGCATGAAAACACATTTATGGAAGCCTTAACTGAACAGATATTTGTAAACAATAATGGTGATCTTGTTATCATCCCAAAAGTAAAAAACCAACGCATAATAATGGGCAATACGCAGAACATAGAGAAGAAGTTTTCGAAGCTTATTGACTTTTATACCGGAGGACTAAACCACATTGGTTGGGACAAGTACAAAACCATAAACCTAAAATATAAAGACCAACTCGTTTGTAATTAAAATGGCAGAATCACAAGAAAAAATCATTGTAGGACTAGATATAGGTACTACCAAAGTTTGCGTTATCGTAGGGCGTGCAAATGAGTACGGTAAAGTAGATATACTCGGTATGGGCAAGGTGGCTTCTCATGGCGGAGTGACACGTGGTGTGGTTTCTAATATTGATAAAACAGTAGCTGCTATACAAGAAGCCGTAAAAGAGGCGTCAGAAAAAAGCAATGTGGACATAAAACGCGTACAGGTTGGTATCGCAGGTGCTCACATCAATAGCTTGCAGCATCGTGGTATGATAATACGCAACGATGGAGAGGCAGAGATTAACCAAGAAGACTTGAAAAAGCTGGAGAACGATATGTTCAAACTAGCGGTAAAACCAGGAGACAGAATCATACACGTATTGCCTCAGGACTATACGGTAGATGACGAGCCAGGTATAGTAGACCCAGCAGGTATGGCAGGAGTGAAGGTAGAAGGAAACTTTCATATCATTACAGGTCAAATCTCTGCGGCAAAAAACATTTACAAATGTGTAGAGAAATCGGGTCTTAAGGTTTCTGAGTTAGCCCTTGAGCCATTGGCTTCTTCAGAAGCAGTATTGAGCAAAGAGGAATTAGAAGCCGGTGTAGTGCTGGTAGACATAGGTGGTGGTACTACAGACGTAGCCATTTTTCATGACAATATTATTCGCCATACAGCAATTATTCCTTATGGTGGCAACATCATTACAGAGGATATAAAAGAAGGTTGTAATGTAATGAAGGCTCACGCTGAGTTGCTAAAGGTGAAATTTGGTAGTGCTCTAGCCAATGAGCTTAGCGAAAATGAGATAGTAAGTATCCCCGGTATTCGTGGCAGAGAGGCAAGAGAAATCTCTATCAAAAACTTGAGTAAAATTATACAAGCTCGTATAGAAGAGATAATGGAACTCGTTTATTATGAAATAAAGGCGAGCGGCATGGAGAAAAAACTGGCAGGAGGTATTGTACTTACTGGCGGTGGTTCTCAGTTGAAGCATATTGCTCAGCTTGCAGAGTTTGTTACGGGACTAGATGCACGTATTGGGTATCCCAACGAGCATTTGGCCAAAGGAATGGTAGATGAGGTAAAAAGCCCAATCTACGCTACCAGTGTAGGTCTTGTTCTTAGAGGTTTGGCAGATGAGCGAAGCAGCGGAGGAACGATCAACATTGGAGGTGAACATATCACAGATGAAAAAAAGAAAACTGCTCTGTTTGACCGTATCAAAGATTGGTTGAAAGATGAAGTAGATGTAGCGGATTACAAATAAATTAAACACGTATGAGTTTCACAGTAGAATTACCAAAAGACAAATCTTCTATCATCAAAGTAATTGGTGTAGGAGGCGGAGGCGGAAATGCAGTCAACCATATGTACCGTGAAGGTATAGAAGGAGTAGACTTTTTTATTTGTAATACTGATGCACAGGCACTGGAAAACAGTCCTATCCCGAATAAAATACAAATAGGCAACGCACTTACCGAAGGTAGAGGTGCGGGGTCAAATCCGGAAGTGGGTCGTAAGGCTGCCGAAGAAAACATTAACGACATCATAGAATCATTGGGAGTGAATACCCAAATGGTTTTTGTAACTGCCGGAATGGGCGGTGGTACGGGTACTGGAGCAGCTCCTGTTATAGCCAAAGCTGCTAGAGACATGGGTATACTCACCGTTGGTATCGTTACTACTCCGTTCAACTTT
>CAWVTO010000170.1:0-4740 GCA_963932895.1 uncultured bacterium | reverse complement strand
GATTGACAGTTTCAAATATCTCAACAATGTTTCTATCTGAAACAAAGTCTGAAACAGGAGGAGCGGTAGGGTTAACAACCACAATATCTTTTGTAGTAGAATCAACACCGTTACAATTTTCACTAACTAACTTAGCACTATAAGTACCGGTAGTTCCAAAAACATAATCTGCGTTTGTAGTGGCATATTGAGTTCCGTCTATAGTCCAGTTGTGCGAGATATAACCAGATTGGTTACTGTTGATGAAGGCCGTAAGCGTACCTACAAACACAGTATCAGGAACAAAGAAGTTAGACGACAACCCTGTTGAAGGGGCAAGAAGTTGAACAGAATAGTCTTCTGTTTCTCCATAAAAATAAGTACCACACGGGTTAGTCAACGTATTACGAGATTCTACAACTATTACTCTCATTCTTGTAACACCAGCATTTACTGTACAAGGCACTGTAAAATTGATAACATTCACGCCAGATCCATTTCCATCATCGAGCATTTCGCCTGGATCTGAAAAGTCACCATCTCTGTTATAATCTATCCATACATTGGATTTTCTGCCATAGTTACCTCCACAAGTACCTTGTGTTACGGTAACTGTAAAATCTCCACCAGGAGATAAATCTGCTGCAGTAAGTGATGTATTGTTTGTGTAAGTCTCGCATCCAGCGGCTGAAGAATTTTCGTCTATAGTAACAGTGTTTCCTGCTAATTGTACACGGTCACATTTGGAGTCAAATTGCGACCTTGCTTGTGATGCACAATACGTTTGTGCCATAGTAAAGCCCGCTGCGGACACAAGCAGCAATGACATAAGGCCTTTGATTAGGTAATTGTTTTTTCTCATTATAGTGTATTTATCTATTAGATTAGAAACAAATATCTCAAAAGGTTGCAATAATTCACGTCATTTTTTTGTAAAAAATAATATTACTGCAATCAAATTAAAAAAAACACTCATATTGCCCTAGCAATGACATTCGAAGAAGTATATAGTAAACTGAACTCTAATCAACGAAAAGCGGTAGATACAATAGAAGGTTCTGTAATGGTAGTAGCGGGACCCGGAACGGGTAAAACACAAGTGCTAGGAGCTCGTGTTGCAAGTATTGTAAAAAACACAGACACCAGTCCCGAAAACATACTGTGTCTTACCTTTACAGAAGCGGCCACTACGGCACTAAGACTAAGATTGAACCAATTTATGGGTTCTCAGTCTTACAAAGTAAATGTATATACGTATCACGGGTTTTGCAATACGGTTATACAAGAAAACAAAGATCTTTTTGGCATACAAGACTTAGACCCTGTCTCTGAGCTAGAAGTGCTGGAGGTGATGAAAGAGATTATAGATGAGCTTTCACACGGCAGTAAAATAAAGCGGTATGTAGGAGATATTTACTATGATGTGAGAAATCTGCTCAAACTTTTTGGACTAATGAAAAAAGATAATCTTACAGCGGAGAATATTCGTTCTAAAGTTATGACTAAGCTAGAAGACATGCTCACTGATGAAAGCTATCTGTACAAACGCAAGTCAGGAGAAAACCAAAAGGGAGATGTTAACCTACGTAAATACAATGCAGACAAAGAACCATTGGGAAAGTTAGTAGAGGCAGCCTTACTTTTAGATTCCTATGATGCTAAACTGGCGAAGAGAAAACGCTACGATTTTAACGACATGATAACTTGGGTGCTCTCAGCATTAAAAGAAAATGATGATTTACTGCTCAAGTACCAGGAGATGTATCAATATTTTTTGGTAGACGAGTATCAAGATACCAATGGAGCACAAAATGAACTGCTCTATACGCTTATCAACTATTGGGACAACCCCAATGTGTTTGTAGTAGGAGACGATGATCAGTCGGTGTATAAATTTCAAGGAGCCAACGTAGAAAATATTTTTGAGTTTTATAAGCGATATGAAAAGGAAATAAAACTAGTTGTATTGGATCAAAACTATCGGTCTAGCCAGAACATTTTGGATGGTAGCAATGCGATAATAAAGCACAATGACGAACGCTTGGTTGGGAAGGTGCCGAATCTAAACAAGGAGATAACTGCATCTAACAAAGATGTAGCAGGAATACCAAATGCTCTAAAAGTGGTAGAGTATCCAAATACTTTTCAGGAGATAGTAAGTATCACAGCCAAACTAAAAAAGCTAAAGGCAGATGGCGTATCACTCAGCAATGTGGGTATAATGTACCGCAATCATCGCCAGAGTGAGGAGCTCATAAAATACCTGGAGGCAGAAGACATAAGCTATAATGTGGCCAAAACGCAAGATGTATTGGAAGTACCTTTAGTACATCAACTCAATAATTTTTTGACATACTTAAGTTTAGAAAGTAAACATCTCGATACAGGTCAGTATTTACTGTTCGAAATTTTGCATTACCATAACTTCAAACATATATCGGCATTTGATATAGCCAGAATAAGCAATGTAATTGCAAAGAATAGGAAAGCTGGATGGCGAGAGCAGCTGAATACAGTTGCCGTAGGGTTGGATATTGAAAAAGAGGCAAAAAGGGAATTAAGGGCCTTTGTAGAGGATATAGAGTTTTGGATCAAGGAGATGCACAACGTCACGCTGCAAACGGTAGTGGAGAGAATCATGTCTAAGGTTGGGTTTGTAGCTAGAGCATTGTCTGCCAAAGACGCTACTTTTCAAATACAGTGCCTAAAGACATACTACAATTTTTTGAAAGAGGAAACAGCTCGCGAACCCTACTTGTCGCTCAATGAATTTTTACGTAAAATAGCACTCTTAAAATCAAATAAACTGGGGTTAAAACTTACCAAAATAATACACGGTATTAACGGGGTAAATCTAATGACGGTGCATGGCTCTAAAGGGCTAGAATACGACTACGTGTTTGCTATAGGTTGTACCGAGAAGAAATGGGAAAAAGACAACAAATCACTCCCTTACAAGCTTAATTTGCTATTGCCAGGAGAACCTCAAAAGGCGTCGATAGAGGAGTCGAGAAGACTCTTTTATGTAGCCCTTACTAGAGCTCGAAAAGGAATAGAAATCAGCTATGCCCTAAAGGATGAAAAAGACAAAGATTTAACAAAGAGCTTATTTGTAGTGGAGCTAGAAGAAAGTGGAGCCGCACTTTTTCAGAAACAAGAGGCAAATGAAGACGACTTATTGCACTTTTTTGACTTTATGCTAACCCATAGAAATGAGGAATACCTTGACCTAGTGAAGCAAGACTTTGTAGTAAAGGAAGTAGAGAATTTTAGACTTAGTGCTACCAATCTGAACAGCTATTTGAGATGCCCTGTTGCATTCTTTTACCAAAACATACTGCGAGTGCCCTCTGCAAAGGGCGAAAGCTCCACGTTTGGCACTGCGGTACATCATGCACTGGATGGTTTATACAAAAAACTGGATGAGTTGCAAGATCCAGATCAAGCCAAGGACTTCATAAAACAGCGTTTTACTGCTGCAATGAATAGCAGCAAAGAGGCTTTTACAAAGGAAGGGCTCGAGAGGAGAACATATTATGGGATTGATATTTTGAACAAATACTATGATGAATATGCTGCTACTTGGAATGGGGAAGGCGAGATACACACCGAATTATTCCTTAAGAATTGTGAAATAGATGGAGTTCCTATTCGTGGACAGATAGATAAAATAGTCATTAATGAAGGTACGGCACATGTGGTAGATTTTAAAACGGGACAGGTAAAGTACGGCATCAAAAAAATAAAACCTCCGGTAGTACTGGAGGACAATCCAGACGAGGTCAACTTTGAAAAACGAAGAGGCGGAGATTATTGGAGGCAAGTACTGTTTTATAAGGCCTTGATAGAAAGTGATACTACGCAAAATCTTAAGGTTATTTCGGGTGAGATAGATTTCATAGAACCAGAAGGAGACACGTACAAAAAGGTGAAAATTATGGTAAATGGTGACGAGTATGACTTCGTCAAAAAACAAATCAAAGAAACATTTGCTAAGATACAGAATCTCGAGTTTGACAAAGGATGCGAGGAGGATGAATGCCAGTGGTGCACTTTTAATAAGTACTATTTGAATAACAAAATGTACAGCACCAAAGACCTACTGCATAACACAGCCGACGATATGGAATAAAGATGACAGAATAGTGTTTGAATCCTATGAAAACTATAGTTATATTTGAAACGTTACAAATAACATGGAATTACAAGACGTCATAACTGTTTATTCAGAGAAAACACCCAACCCAGAGTCAATGAAATTCGTGGCAAATAAGATGATTTTGCCCAATGATAGTATTGATTTTAGAACCAATGAAGGGGTTGATGAGTGCCCTATGGCCAAAGAGCTGTTTGGGTATGACTTTGTAAAAGGAGTGTTCATAATGAACAATTTCGTGTCTGTTACTAAAAAATCTGATGTTGAGTGGTTTGATATAATACCGGAGCTCAAGAAATTTGTACAAGATTACCTTGAGGCAGAAAAGCCAATAGTCGTAATCAAAGAAACGTTGACAGACGAAGAAGAGTCGGAAGTAGTTACTAAGATAAAACAACTATTGGAAGACCACGTAAGACCTGCCGTAGAAATGGATGGGGGTGCTATAGACTTCAAAAGTTTTGAAGAAGGCATAGTCACCGTTACCATGAAAGGTTCGTGTAGCGGATGCCCAAGTAGTACACTTACACTAAAAGCAGGTATTGAAAACCTGTTAAAAAGAATGATACCAGAGGTAGAAGCTGTAGAAGCTGAAGCCGCTTAAA
>CAWVTO010000169.1:0-4784 GCA_963932895.1 uncultured bacterium | reverse complement strand
ATGGCATTGTCTGCGAAAACGCGAACAGAAGCTCGTCTTGCTTGAGTCGCAGAGATAAATTGTCTCCCAGAGATGGAATACGTCTCTGCTGCATCGTTTAGACCCAGAAACGTTGGTGGTGTCGCTCCCATCTCGCCGCCAATATGTGCTAAGTCAGCAGCAAATTTTAGAAAACTTGTTGCATCAACGGATACTGACCAGTCTCCATTTTCTGGCAACATTACTTTACCTTTTTTGTTAGTAAGAACATCTTGAGCTTGAGCAACGTGAAATTGAGATCCAATCATCAACATTGCAATTAAAAATACTGTTTTTTTCATTTTTGTTTAGTTATAGTTCTCTGTAAAACTATAAAAAATTACCTAAAAATGACACAAAGGGATGCACATTATATCAACACCGATAATTTAAGACACCCTAATATTAACGTTTGTACTACTAAAAAAAAGACACTATTCTTAGGCATTGTTAATAGGAAAGCCATTCTATACTTCCCAAAAAAAAAAAATCCGCACAAGCAGCTATATTTGTATTTTCAACATGAACATTCAATATAATACCCAACAGGAGCAAATTACGCTTTCTGAATATGGACGAGGCGTACAAGAGATGGTAGAGCACCTGAAATTGGAGCAAGACAGGGAGAAAAGAAACATCTTGGCTCACACTGTATTTCAAGTAATGCTGAACTTAAATCCAGAAATAAAAGGGCAAAAAAACTACGAGCAAACGGTATGGGACCACATGCACGAGATTGCTGGCTTTGAGCTAGACATAGATAACGATTTTCCTGTACCTACCCCAGAAGATAAAAATACAAAACCAGAACACTTAGGCTACAAAAAGGTCCTGAGCAAGTACCGCTACTATGGGAGAAATTTACTCGACATGATACTGGGTGCTGGAGAAATGGAAGCTGGCGAAGTGAAAACAATGTACATCAACTACATCGCTTCCTTCATGATAAATTCGAGTAAGAATTGGAATGATGAAGACCTTACTCCTACGCAGATAGTACAACACTTAGCAGACCTGTCCGAAGGGAAACTACAAGTAGCTCCGGATAGTTTGGATATACACTTAGAAGCTCGTACCAAGCGACCAAACAACAACCGTACTAGCAACACAAGAAACAACAAGAACAAGAAGAAGAATTTTAACCCCAAATACAAGAAGAGATAAATGGGAACTTTTAAGATAGAGGGAGGCCACAAACTAAAAGGCACACTCACACCACAAGGAGCAAAAAATGAAGCTCTACAAATACTTGCAGCTGTACTACTTACAGCAGAAGAAGTAGAACTAAAAAACATACCAGAGATACGCGACATCATGCGTATGATTGAACTCTTAGAAGGTTTAGGAGTAAAAGTAAATAAACGGGGTAAAGGTCATTACACCTTTAAGTCAGACGAGATAGATTTAGACTATTTTCATACGGATGAGTTTCGCACAAAAGGTGCAGCTATTAGAGGATCTATTATGATTATAGGACCGCTACTCGCCCGCTTTGGTATAGGATATATACCTAGCCCCGGAGGAGACAAAATAGGTAGACGAAGATTAGATACTCACTTCATTGGTTTTGAAAATCTAGGAGCAGAGTTTATTTATAATAAAGAGACTGGTTTTTACAAAGTAGAGGGCAAAAATCTAAAAGGGAGCTACATGCTTCTTGAAGAAGCGTCTGTAACCGGTACTGCCAACATTCTAATGGCAGCGGTAATGGCAAAAGGCACTACCACTATATACAATGCCGCTTGCGAACCTTATCTACAGCAGTTATGCAAAATGATAAACTCCATGGGAGGCAAAATCTCTGGAGTAGGAAGCAACCTACTTACCATAGAAGGTGTAAATGAACTGGGCGGCTGTACACACACGATACTGCCAGATATGATTGAGATAGGATCATTCATAGCACTTGCAGCACTCACACAGTCTGAGATTACGATAGAAAACTGTAGGGTAGATCAGCTTGGTCTTATCCCAAAAGTATTCAAAAAACTAGGCGTTCAATTTGTTATCAAAGATGATGACATTATTATCCCAGAAAATAGACATTACGAAATAGACAATTTCATAGACGGTAGTATGATGTCCATCTCTGATGCAACATGGCCAGGACTATCACCAGACCTACTCAGTGTCATTTTGGTAATGTGTACACAAGCTAAAGGCAATGTTCTCATACATCAAAAAATGTTTGAAAGCAGATTATTCTTTGTAGACAACCTGATAGACATGGGAGCACAAATCATATTGTGTGATCCACACAGAGCAACTGTTATGGGACTAGACCGTAGAGTGCCACTCAAGGCAACCACTATGTCTTCTCCAGATATACGTGCCGGTGTATCATTACTGCTAGCAGCAATGAGTGCAGAAGGAACCAGTACAATACATAATATAGAACAAATAGATCGCGGCTACCAAGATATAGAGCATAGACTCAATGCAATAGGAGCACGTATTACACGTTTGTAATACATATGCAATGGATAAAATCCATAACTGTAATTTTAATTCTACTCATTGGGCATCTCAATATAAGTGCTCTCCAACACATAATACGACCAGCTGTAGGAGACCAAGCACCTGAAATTATGATGGCAAATCCTGAGGGGGAAATGCTCACGTTAAGTAACCTTAGAGGCAAAGTCGTTCTAGTTGATTTTTGGGCAAGTTGGTGCCGTACCTGTCGCATTGAAAACAATAGCGTAAGACGAGCATATCAAAAATACAAGTCAAAAAACTTTGATTCAGGTAAAGGGTTTGATGTATTTAGCGTTAGCTTAGATGAGGACCAAAGTATCTGGAGGAAAGCCATTATCAACGACAAACTAGAGTGGCAAAATCAAGTATGCGACTTTAAAAAATGGGATAGCCCTATAGTACAAACCTATAATTTTCGCTTTTTGCCACATAATGTTTTGATAGACAGCTCGGGAAAAATCCTAGCTAAAGGTCTTTATGGCAATAAACTAGAAGAATTCTTGGCTGCTCACTTGGCAGAGTAATCGGTGTCATTATGACACAATACGACGTGGCAATACTTTTGCACTTTTGCACTAGATAAAAACGCACAACCAATGATGGCTGAAGAGACAAAAGACCAAGAAGAAAATACGATAAACGACGCAGAAAAATCTACGCAAGAGACTGAACAAGAAACAGTTGAAGTAAAAGAACCTACTGCAGAAGAAAAATACAATGAGCTTAATGATAAGTATCTAAGACTCTATTCAGAGTTTGATAACTACCGAAAACGTACTTCTCGTGAGCGTGTAGAGCTATTCAAAACCGCAGGACAGGATATTTTGACAGACTTACTTCCTATAATGGACGACTTTGAACGTGCCATGCAAAACATGGATAAGAAAGGGGATGTGAAGACGATCCGTCAAGGTGTGGATTTGGTATTTAATAAGTTCAAGAGCACACTTGAGAACAAAGGATTGAAACACTTTAAATCCATTGAAAAAGAGTTTGATCCAGAAGTACACGAGGCTATTACCAAGATACCAGCACCTAGCAAAAAGCTAAAAGGAAAGGTTGTGGACGAAGTAGAAAAAGGATACATGCTCAATGATAAAGTAATTCGTTTTGCAAAAGTAGTAGTAGGAGAATAAGATGAGTAAGAGAGATTTCTACGACATACTTGGGGTAGATAAAAATGCTACCGAGGCTGAGATAAAAAAGGCGTATCGCAAAAAGGCTATCCAGTTTCATCCAGATAAAAACCCGGACAATAAAGAAGCTGAAGAAAAATTTAAAGAAGCAGCAGAAGCATACGAAATACTCAGCAACGCAGAAAAAAAACAACGCTATGACCAGTTTGGACACGCCGGTGTAGGTGGTGGACAAGGCGGTTTTGGTGGTGGTGGTGGTGGCATGAATATGGATGACATATTCAGCCAATTTGGTGACATCTTCGGTGGCCAAGGTGGTGGCGGTGGAAGCCCCTTCGAAAGTTTCTTTGGTGGCGGTGGAGGCCGAGGCGGAAGAACACAACAAGCTGTTGGTTCTAACATACGTATCAAACTGAAACTAACGTTAGAGGACATCACCAACGGTGTAGAAAAAAAGATAAAATACAATAAGAAAGTAGTTGCCCCGGGAGTGAGCTTTGAAAACTGTTCTACCTGTGGTGGTAGAGGTCAGGTCACCCGAGTACAGAGTACTTTCTTAGGGCAAATGCAAACAGCTAGCCCTTGCCCTACTTGCCGTGGAAATGGAAAGAAGGTGAAAAACGTACCTCCAGGAGCAGATGGAATGGGATTGATTACCGAAAAGGTGACTACTACCATAGATATACCTGCAGGAGTAGCAGATGGGATGCAGCTAAACGTAAGAGGCCGTGGCAATGAAATGCCCGGTGGAGTAGCAGGAGATCTTATCGTACTTGTAGAAGAAGTAAAGCACGAAAGCCTAGAAAGAGATGGGAATAATGTAATATACAATCTACACGTAAGTTTCCCTCAAGCAGCACTAGGTACCGATGTGGAAGTGCCTACGGTAAGCGGCAAAGCTCGTATCAAAATAGAAGCAGGAACCCAGAGTGGTAAAGTACTCAGACTACGCGGCAAAGGGATACCAGACGTAAACGGAGGATACAGTACAGGAGACCAGCTTATCTACATAAACGTATTCACACCGAATAAGCTAAACAATGACGAAAAGACTATGATGAAACAACTGCTAGACGCAGAAAATTTCATTCCAGACCCGAGTAAAGAAAAAGGATTCTTTGATAAGATGAAGGACTTCTTTAACTAGAAAGG
>CAWVTO010000168.1:0-4809 GCA_963932895.1 uncultured bacterium | reverse complement strand
TTTCTCAACACCACAGGGAATTACAACACCGCAAATGGTCAAGCTGCCCTCCTTTACAACACCACAGGGAATAACAACACCGCAAATGGTAAAGATGCCCTTATATCCAACACCACAGGGAGTAATAACACCGCAAACGGTCAAGCTGCCCTCTATAACAACAGTACAGGGTATAACAACATCGCAAATGGTGTAGATGCCCTTCGTGCCAACACCACAGGGTTTTACAACACCGCTAATGGTGTGACTTCACTTTATTCCAACTCCACAGGGCGTGACAATACCGCAAATGGTCACCAGTCCTTATTAAGCAATACTACAGGGATTGGGAATACCGCAAATGGTGCAGCTGCTCTAACGACTAACACCACAGGGAATCGTAACACCGCTATTGGATATTTTACCAATGTCAGCTCTAACAACTTATCTAACGCCACGGCTTTAGGAAATGGGGCTACAGCAAGTGCGAGCAATAAGGTAAGAATAGGTAATACATCTGTATCAGTTATAGAGGGTCAAGTAGCTTTTACGAGTGTGAGTGATGGACGTATCAAAGAAAATGTACAAGAAGCAGTAGCGGGTTTATCGTTTATCTCACAACTTAGACCTGTTACCTATACGCTTAACACCAGAAAACAAGATGAAATTACGATGCAAGCTATGCCAGATAGCGTAAAAGAAAGACGTATGCTATCAGATGCAGATTATCTCGAATCTTCAAGCATAGTGCGTACTGGTTTTATCGCTCAAGAAGTAGAAGCAGCAGCAAAAAAAGTAGGATTTGATTTTGATGGGGTAAGCACTCCTCAAAATGAAACAGATTTATACGGAATACGCTATGCTGAGTTTGTAGTGCCACTTGTTAAGGCAATTCAAGAACAACAAGAGACTATAGAGGGTCAACAAGAAATGATAGATGGTCAACAAGCTATTATTGAGCAGCAAAAAAATGACTTTCTATTATTACTTGAGCGAATAGAGGCTTTAGAGAAAGAATAGCAGTTCTCCAAAGATTTTCAATCGGGTTTATTTCTAGCAATAAAGTTGAACTCTTCCCCTGTTTTGTTTAGGGTACTAAAAACAGAGTAGGGGGCTATCCTCTGTCTCTGTTTACTTGAAGTGATTCCACGTTCTTGCACACAGTAAGATTAAATGCTATTTCTTAGCACAAACGCCGCGTAAGCTATTTTTATCTGCACGTGTACAACCCCTGCACTCTGCATCTGCATTTGGCGTTTTGATCTTCTTTACCAAAAAACCACACGTCCATTCCCCATCTAAACCAATTAAAATATTTCCTTTGCTTAAACGTTGATTCTACAATGAAGCTTTTTAGCAAATACATTCTTCTCGTGATAGGCATTTACCTTACAATGACCGCTTGCCGTAAAGAGCAATTCACCACCAGTGGGGCAGACAGTGTAACGGTAAATACAGACACTCTTTGGTTTGACACCGTATTCACAAGAGCAAAAATTGGAGTCCCCCTTTCTGTAAACAAGCAGATTATTGTAAAAAACCCTTCCAAAAAGAGTATTCGCACACGCATTACACTGGCAGGAGGAGCACAATCACACTTTAGACTCAATGTAGATGGAGAGCCCGGACATACGTTTCAAAACGTAGAGATATTTCCCGAAGACAGTGTCTTCCTATTTGTAGAAGTACACCCAGACCCCAATAATAATAGTCCCGATTTCAATCCGCTAATTATTAGAGACTCACTCTTATTCAACACCAATGGAAACGAGAGTAAAACAATACTCATAGGCTGGGGACAAGACGCTCACTATATTTTTCGCGATAGTATAGAAACAGATACCACATGGAGAGACACAAAACTCCCCATCGTAGTGTACGGCTATTGCTATGTAAAACCTGACGTACAGCTTACCATAGAAAAAGGGGTACAGGTGCACTTTGCTCCGAGTAGCTGGCTGTTTGTAGAAGGTAAGTTAGACATAAAAGGATCTAAGGAAGAACCTGTACTAATGCAAGGAGATAGGCTACAACCTGAGTGGGAAGAACGTGCTGGCCAATGGGGAGGCATCTGGATAAGTTATCCTAGCTACGGTAGTACAATAGAGCACGCTACTATTAAAAACGGAACTGTGGGTGTCTATTGTGACTCTACTCCTGGACTAGACGGCGAACGAAACGTAACCCTACGTAAAACCATGATACGCAACATGAGTTTTGATGGTATAAGTGGGAAAGGGAGTACCCTATATGCAGAAAACTGCGTGAGCACCAACTGCGGCAGATTCACCTTCTTGGGGAATGAAGGTGGAGACTACACACTCATTCACAATACCTTTTATACCGGGGGAAGAGACTTTAGCCGTCAAAACCCAACATTTGCGTACTTAAGCACACGCAGAGATCCTCTTACCAACGCCATCTTGCAACGGTATACACTCAAATTTAACTTTCTGAACAACATCATAGATGGTATAAACAGCGAAGGAGAAATCCTCGGAGATTTGGAAGGCACCATAGAAACTCCATCTGTGGTAGATTACAATGTGTTGCGTAGTGACGATAACTTCTATTTTGGCTCGGGGTCTAACAATATCCGAAAAGAAGGCGAAAATCTATTTATAGATGCTCTCAACTACAACTTGGATTTAGACTCGGCAAACTCGCCCATATCTAAAGACAAAGCCATAGGCGTATCTCCTGCCATAACAGAGGACCACTGCGACAGACTACGTGATGCTAAACCTGATATTGGGGCGTTTGAGAGTCAGTATTAGCACAACACCAATTGGATTAGACAGGTAGCCAATCCAAGAACTCTGGACATCACGGTTTTCTGAAGGTAAGCAACGTTATTAGGCTCATTTGCGTCTCTATTTTATGAGAACCACTATATTTTCGATTCTACTATTACTAGGCAGATTCTCCTTTGGACAATCTGTATGTGACACTTTAGACGTAAGCTATGGCAGTAAGTTAAATCAAAATAACTGCCAATCGACAATCAGTTTTATCGACTCTTCTCAGGTTGCTGCGAATGACACCATTACAGCATGGCAATGGGATTTTGGGGACAGAACCCGCAAAAGCGTTCTACAAAACCCTCAACATACGTATACCTCGGGCGGCACTTTTGAGGTCACCCTAATTGTATACTCTACCAACGGATGTCAAGATTCTATTATAAAGGAGGTGATCATACCTGGACCACAACCAGAGTTTGTCTTTGCAAGACAGCACGATAGAATTAGACATGACACTGCATACTTATGTTCGGGGGAGAAAATAACGCTAGTCAATTTCAGTAGCGGAAACCCAATAGAACCCAGCTACCTAATGCTCTGGGGCGATGGGACCGTCAATCATGCCGGGAGTATTGGAGATACATTATACCACACCTATACAGAAGCGGGCACTTATGAGTTGTACCTTATTATGGAAGATGTAACTCCTAGCAAAGTACGCTGTAGCCGTATATTCCCAGACACAAATAGCAACCTAGTACATCCTCGTAAAATTACGGTAATCGTACATCCTAGACCTGCCGCTACTATCACAGTAGGCACTAGTCCCACATATCAAGATCACCCTACCGCATTTACAGCTAATCTTGACGCTGAGTATATACGCATACTATGGAACATGGGAGACGGCACCACGTACAATACGAACGATATAAACGACAACACCATTATTCACAAGTATCAGAAACTGGGCAATTATGCAGTGGTACTAGCTCCAGAATACGATAATCTACCGAGGTGCTGGGCAAGAGATACATTTAACATACAAGTACTGGATGCGTCGCTCAATAGTATAGTAGATCTCGTTATCGGATTAGAAATATTCCCCAATCCTGCGAATTACGCAGTACACCTTTTCTCTAAGGAAGGGGTCACAATTGATGCTATTGAGATGATAGATATACTGGGTAGGAGCTACACACTTACGCTCAAAAAACAAGGAAACAAGGCTATGTTAGACGTATCTCCCCTGGCAGCAGGGAACTATGTAATACGCGTAGCAACGAGTATAGGAACTGTGACCAAAAAGGTTCAAATAGAAAGAGACTAAACAGCTGTAAAAAGGGTAAGTTCAACTACACTCCTCCTACTTCGAAGAGCTTAGCTATCATACTATCCCACGTAAAACGCTGGCGTTCTGTTTTGATATTTTCTACGAATTCTGGTTCTCGATTGTTTGCATAAAAATCGAGAATGGCATCTGCTATTTCTTTGGTGTCGGTAGACGTAACGTAGCCTACTCTATTGTGCGGCACTAGCTCTGCCAACCCGCCTACATCTGTTACTAGCATAGGATTGTGGTAATAGTACGCAATCTGTGTTACACCACTTTGGGTAGCCGTCTTGTAGGTTTGCACGACCATATCTGCCGCACTAAAATACATACTCACCTCGCTATCGGGAATAAAATCATTGGCTTGCACCAACGCATTTTCTAAATTGTGCTCTGCAATAATTGCTTGATACTCATCTGGCTTGTCGTAGTATTCTCCTGCTATAATGAGCTTTATACCAGCCGCTTGTATTCGTTTGTCTGCGAATGCCTGGAGTAAAACATCTAACCCTTTGTACTTGCGTATGAAGCCAAAGAAGAGCAAGTATTTACCTCCTTTATCAAGGCCCAGTTTTTCTCTAGCAACAACCTTATCCAGTTGTGGTCCAAAACTCTCGTACATGGGATGCGGATTATACCCCGCTGGCTTGTCTGTAGTAAACGTTCTTAAATCTTGCAATACAGCCTCACTCATGGTTACAAAACCATCGCAACTATTGACAAAGTACTTGGTAAATGGAGCATCAAAAAATC
>CAWVTO010000167.1:0-4841 GCA_963932895.1 uncultured bacterium | reverse complement strand
AGCACAGGACGCAGTACAGGTTCGCACTTACATTTTCAGACGATGCTCATGGGGCAAGCTTTTGATCCTTCTCGAATAATAGATTTCAATACCTTCACACTCAAAAATGACCAAGCGACCGTTAATAACACGTGGTTTCCATACATCAGAAAGGGAAATACAAGAGCAAATGTAGCACCTCCTAATGCACGTAGATACCATAAGATACGCAGAGGGAATACGCTCTCTGGCTTAGCACAACGTTATGGCACAACGGTAAATAGGATATGCAGATTAAATCGTATCAGTAGGACTACGACCCTACGTATAGGAAGGACATTACGGGTGAGATAGTGTTTGTTTAACGCTCAAACTCAAAGGTCCTAATGCACCGCATTATGTCCTCATTAATAAAATTGTAGATAGGCATCACGCTATCTTGGGAAGTTCTTGTATTGAAGTAGAATGAGCCGCGAAAAAAATGCTTTTTATTGTCTGTGATATAAAAGTTAAGCGGAGTAGCTGTTTTGCCTTGTAGGTCATAGATTAACCCCGTAAAGCCTTTTGCTGTATCACTGATTTCTCGCTCTATTATTTCCTCTGCACGCTGCAGATGCGGTTTAAAAACCATTTTATATGCATCTTCTGTTAGGCTATCTAAGTCTGCTGTAGATTTCATCTCAATGTAGCTTAGGTGAAGCGTAGCATTAAATTGTGGGTACTGCAGATTATACCAACAAGGCTCATTACCTTGTGCGTATGGAACGAGTTTACTGTAGCTTGGTATTTCAAAAGAGAAGGGGCAATCAGTAGCTATTTCAGTAAAATTGCGTTCGGGATAGTATATCCGTGGATATGCCTTTGGCTTTGGTATGTAGTCAGAACATCCTACTAGTAGCAAGCAGCATCCCAGTATGTAAGAAAATAGTTTACTCATTTTCATCTGCTTCACGTTGGGTTCTAGCAATAGACAGTTTTACGCGTTTTATTCTTCTAGAGTCTGCACTCTCTACGGTAAATGTAATATTGTCAAAGATTATTTTTTCACCTTTACTGGGTATTTTCTCTTGTATCTCCATAAGCAAGCCACCTAGCGTATCAGCATCACCCTTTACTTTTTCAAAGTAGTCTGGTGCAAGTTCCAGTATTTTAGAAATATCATGCAAAGCGGTTTTGCCTTCAAATACATATGTGTTCTCATCTAGCTTAGAGTAGGAGAGGTCCTCCTCATCAAACTCATCTTTTATCTCGCCAAATACTTCTTCTAGGATGTCTTCCATAGTAACTATGCCGCTGGTTCCTCCATATTCGTCTACAACTATAGCCATGTGTACACGTTTGTCTTGAAACTCCTGTAGCAAATCATCAATCTTTTTATGTTCAGGTACAAACATAGTAGGACGTATCAGGTCTCTCCAGTTGAAGTTGGTCTTTTTGTGTATGTACGGCAACAAATCTTTGATATAGAGTATGCCACGTACCTGGTCGAAGGTTTCTTCGTACACAGGAATACGGCTGTAACTCCAATCTATGATGATATCTAACAGCTCTTGTGCATCAGTAGTAATGTCAATACAGTTCACCTCTGTACGAGGTTTCATTATTTGTTTTACGCTGGTATTACCAAAGTTAATTAGTCCTTTTAGAATGTGTTTTTCTTCTATCTCCTTGTTTCCGTCTGCAATGTCAATAGCCTGGCTTATCTCTTCCATAGAAATGCTGTGTTGCCTGTTTTTGAGATATTTGTCGAATAAGGATGAACTAGCTGCAAGGCTTAATACAATTGGTTTAAAGACGGTGTAGCATGCCTTAAGTGGCCTACTCATGAGTCGTACTATCTTTAAGTTGTTTTGCGTAGCATATATTTTCGGAATAATCTCACCAATGAGTACAAGTAAGAAGGTGATAAGTACTACTTGAAATAAAAATGAAATGGTTTCTGCGGACAGCAGAATTATACCAAGGTCTAAACTAGAAAAATGAAAAACACGCTCAAATAACCAACTGGAAAAGATAACAATGAAAATATTGATGAGATTATTCATCAACAAAATAGTGGCCAGTAGTCTACGCGTACCCGTCTTTCTATTGGGCTCGTTTATGAGGTCTAGAGCTACCATACTAGCAGGCGTATTCTCATCATTGAGCTCTACGAGATGGCCAGGACTAAGGCTAAAGAAAGCATTTTCTGAACTGGAGAATAGAGCGGACAAACCAAGAAAAATGAGAATAACCAAAAAGCCGAAAATACCCACAAGTAAATCGGAACCTACACTCGAATCTTGTGTAGCCTGTAATAAAAAAAATATCTGTTGATAGGGCTCGGAGTCGCTTTTCAATGTCGTGTATCTAGATTAAAATGGAAGGTCATCATCTCCTTCATCTATGATGCTTTCAATGGCTGCCTCATTGTGTTTTTCAACCTCTTTTGCTGGAGCACTTGGCTGTTGTTCAGCTGCTGGAGCTCCGCCGCCTGCATTGTTTCCTCCGCCAGATTTGCCTAACATGTTCATTGTAGATACACGTATCTTGGTGCTGTATCTTTTTATGCCATCCTTCTCGTACATGTCTGTTTTCAGTCTACCTTCTACATAGATCATACTTCCTTTATTCAAGTACTTCTCTGCTACTTTGGCAAGGCCATCCCACATTTCTAGGTTGTGCCATTCTGTGTTTTCTACTTTGTTGCCATTTTTGTCGGTATATCGCTCGCTTGTAGCTAGAGCAAGAGTGGCTACTACTTTGTTGGCGTCGAGGTATTTTACTTCGGGATCTTTTCCCAAATTACCTACTAGTATTACTTTATTTATCATCGTTTTTTTGTTGGTTTAGAAACTTCTGAGTGAGCACACTCGTAGGGTATATGGCCCCCATTTGTTCCAAATCTATTTCAAATATATTGCTTTTTGAAAAAATAGGTTTTTTGTCTACGTATATTGTGTAAAAATGAGCGGCAATTTTACGGTGAGACAGCAAGTGAGTTGTACTAAAAGAAGGACCTATTTCTAGGGATACTTTGTTTTCTATCAGGAGATTAGCCATCTCTATTAGTTCGGATGGTGTTAGGTTTTCTTCTGCAAGAGGAAATTGATGTAAATTTTGCCAAATTCCAGATTCACGTTTTTCTATGTACGTATTTTCTTTGTGTTGAAAATACAAGTAGCTATGCACAACATTTTTTACTTTTGTTTTTCCTTCCTTGTGAGGCAGTGTATTTACTAAGCCTTTTTCATAGGCAAGGCAATTATCCTGAAGCGGACAGAAAGTGCACAATGGTTTCTTTGGTGTGCAGTGTAAAGCACCGAATTCCATAATTGCTTGGTTAAAAAGTGCAGGGCGTTTTGCGTCAAAAATCTCACTCACAGCAGCACGAATAGCTTTTTGGCCAAGTGGTTTATTGATGGGTTCTTTTATGGCAAATAATCGAGAGATTACACGGTATACATTGCCGTCTATAACCGGGTGCGGCAGGTCAAAAGCAAAGCTAGCAATGGCCGCAGCGGTATATTCGCCGACTCCTTTCAGAGACAAAATATCTGTATAGTTATTCGGAAAAATTCCGGAGTAATTATCCTTCACTGTTTTGGCAGCAGCATGCATATTTCGAGCTCTAGAATAGTATCCCAATCCTTGCCAAAGGGTTAGGATTTCTTGCTCATCAGCTTGTGCCATATCATAAACCGTAGGGTAACGCTCTACGAATTTTTCATAATATGGAAGCCCTTGAGCTACACGTGTTTGTTGGAGCATTACCTCAGATAGCCATATCTTGTAAGCATCCTTTGTGTGTCGCCATGGCAAGTCACGTTTATGATTATTGTACCAGTCTATAAGTAGATTATTGAATTTCAAAAGTTTCGCAAAAAAAGGTATACCCGCACATTATTAAGAATAAATAATATACTTTTGCAAGATAACCATAAAAAATGAGGAACATATGACTAAATCAGAAGTAGTTAATGAGATTTCAGAACGCACTGGCGTTGAGAAAGCAGTTGTGCAAGAGACAGTAGAAAGTTTCTTTAAAATTGTAAAAGGTTCACTGGTCAATGGAGAGAACGTTTATTTTAGAGGTTTCGGGAGTTTTGTTGTACAACGAAGAGCTCAGAAAATTGCACGAAATATTTCGAAAAACACGCAGATTACAATACCTGCTCATAATATTCCGAAATTCAAGCCAGCTAAAACTTTCGTAGAGCAGGTTAAAGAAAAATAATTGAATAGGTACCTCAGTATATACATTTGAAAGGTAATTTAACTATTTTCAATACCATTGTTTTGGTATTTGGGATAGCACTTACAGTGGGTCTTACACAGGCTGGATGTAACAGTGCCACATCCGAAGTTGCAGAAAATCACGATGGACACGATCATGGTGCCGAAGCTACGACAGAGAGCGAACAACCACCCATACGAGTAAGCGATGTCGCTCTTGCTCCAGATGCAGACCTGGAAATAGAAGTGGATAATGCTCTTGCAAATATTTCTAAAGGCAAAGAAACCAATGACATGTCACTGGTTATGAACGCAGGTATAATGAAGCTATTAGCGGTGTCTAGGGCTGATACGAACAACCTAAGAGCCATCTATCATTTAGGTCTTTTTTCAATAGAATCAGGACAATTAGAAAAAGCTGAGAAAAGGTTTGAAAAATTAATACTTTTGCAGCCCGAAAATAAGGAGTACAAAGCTAAACTCACTGAGATTCGCAATAAATTAAATTAAAACATTTTAAAATATATACATTATGCCAAGCGGTAAGAAAAGAAAGAGACATAAGATTGCTACACACAAGCGTAAAAAACGTCTAAGAAAAAATAGACATAAGAAAAAGAAGTAATACATAATCCTAAAGCAACATG
>CAWVTO010000166.1:0-4861 GCA_963932895.1 uncultured bacterium | reverse complement strand
TAAATCATATGAAACGACCACTCATTTTAGTCCTATCACTACTCGTTCTAGGAGCTATTTTTTTTGTATACACATCCTTTAACAAAAAACATACAGATGTAGCCACAGCAGATGTTCTACAAGAACTGAGTGCCCGTGAGCTTTTCGCTTCATTTGATGCTAGCGAAGAAGAAGCAACTCAAAAATATGCTGAGCAAGTGATTACCGTATCTGGACTACTCCTTCATAGAGATTTGAGCAATGATCAAGAGCCACAAATAATACTCGAAGGAAACGGTGACGACGGTTTTATCCGGTGCGGCTTTAAAGAAGAGTACCTGCAGAATGCAATGGATTTAACTGATGGTGACGAAGTGAAAGTAAAAGGTTTGTGCAAAGGATTTAACGATGCTGGCGACCTTGACCTATTGGCAGATAGAGACGTAGTACTCAGTAATTGCATACTTATTGCATTAGACTAACCATAAAATACAAACAGAATGAAAAATATAACAATAACCGCACTAGCTACGATAGCCATAATCACATTTGCCTTCTCCCAACACAGTGGTGGTGTCTACAAAACCAATACTGGAAACATTAGCTTCTTTAGCCATACACCCGTAGAAGATATCGCCGCAGAAAACCATAAAGTAAAAACGGCATTTTCTTCTGCCAATGGCAAATTACAATTCAGCGTACTTATCAAAGATTTTGAGTTTGAAAAAGCCTTGATGCAAGAACATTTCAATGAAAATTACATGGAAAGCACAAAATACCCAAAGGCAACTTTTAGCGGGACCATAGAAAACATAGACGCTGTAAAAGTAACCACAGACGGCACCTACACCTCTAAAGTGAGCGGAAAGCTAACTATGAAAGATGTTACAAAAGAGGTAAGTACATCCGCTACATTCACCGTAAAAGGAGGTGTCGTGAATGCCAAAGCAGTATTTAACGTAAATCCTGCTGACTACAATGTCAAAATACCTAGGACAGTAATCAATAAGATTTCTGACAACATAAAGATAAGCATAAACGCAGACTACGCTCATCAGCACTAATTGCATAAGTTTGTCCAACACCATGTACAAACGAGACTGCCCACATATATGAATCGAATATACCTTTTCTTCCTACTAGGAAGTATACTAACAAGTAATGCGTTTGCTCAGGATCTTGACTTACTAGATGATGACGAGCCAACCACAGACTATACTACTGCAACGTTTAAAACCAATAGAGTAGTAAACGGGCACAGCATTGAAACGGTAGCCAAACGTGAGTTTGACTTTAAAATATCGCACCGTTTTGGATTTGTAAATGGAGGAGTGTATGACCTATTTGGTCTAGACCAAGCTACCATGAGAATGGGTGGGGATTTTGGCATTACAGACAACCTTAATATAGGCATTGGTAGAAGCAACGAGGCCAAGACATACGACGGATTTGTAAAATACAAGTTTCTCAAACAAGCCACTGGAGCTAAGAAAATGCCAATAACGGCAGCTTGGATAAGCCATATAGGTGTGACTACACAACGGTGGACACAACCTCAGAGAGAAAATTTATTCAGTAGCAGATTACACTATACGCATCAATTACTCATAGCCCGTAAGATGACAGAAGGTTTGAGTATACAGCTCTCTCCTACTCTCGTACACAAAAATTTGGTAGACTCTACAGCACGCTCTAACGACATATTGAGCATTGGTATTGGCATACGCCAAAAACTGACAAATCGTATATCTATAAATGGCGAATACTTTTACGTATTACCAGATCAGTTAGAGCAGGATAAAACTAACTCGCTATCCTTGGGGTTTGACATAGAGACCGGTGGACACGTCTTTCAATTATTTTTCACCAACGCAGCAGCACCATTCGAAAAAGGATTTATCACCGATACAAAAGCCAAGTGGCTCGATGGGGATATTCGTTTTGGGTTTAATATTGCTAGGGTATTTAATTTTTAAGAAGGTATTCGAGCACTCGTTTTTCTTACTGAATTGATTATTCTTCACAGTTAACGGAAAGGATGAATGATAAAAATGTTTATGCCCTTCAATACATTGATGTATATCTTCTATCCAGTGGAATGCACTATATTTTTATCCAAAATTTGACAAACGGCATCCCAGAAACGTATTGCTTTGTTAAGAAATGGTGCTACAGTCAAAACCGAAGTAGGCTGCTTATTGTTATATTTAAGTATCTTTCGCCGAAGAAAGAAAAGCCGAGTACTATTTTATCTTCTATAGCACTCTCTTTTCTGAATTCAGTACAGGAAAATAAGCACGTATAATATTTCATATTATTAGAAAATTTCTACTCATATCGTCCATTCTACTCTCTCTCTTTGATGCAGAGGCTACGCACATAGTTGGTGGTGAGATTTTCTATAAAAAAAATGCCGGTTTCAACTCGTATGACATCACAGTTCAGCTTTATTTTGATTGCAACTCTGCCGATGCCATAAGCTCTACTAATACGGACAGAATTATCAATATCGCTACATTTGATGCTGTCACAAATCAATACCGTGGGGATTTTACTATGCAGCGAGGATCCCCAAACACGCTAGAAAGCACAAACTACGATTGTGTAAAAAAGCCTAGCGGTAGCTGTGTCAGAGCATACACCTATAAAACTACTCGTACTATAAATCCCGGGACTAACGGTATTATTTTAGCTTGGGAAAGATGCTGTAGGAACAGTACTATCGGAAATATTTTTCAGCCACAGAGTACCGGATTCACTGCTTGGACCAAAATCCCGCCAAGTTCTATTCCCAACAGTAGTGCTTACTTTAAAGAAATCCCTCCTGTATATGTTTGTGTTGACGCACCGTTGGATATTATGCAAGATGCTATAGACCCAGACGGAGACTCTTTGGTTTATAAGTTAACAACTCCCTACATTGGGGCTAATCGAGATGCCCCAAGACCGAGTGCCCAAAATGAGTACAGTAGACCTCCATTTACAGAATTGCTATGGGCAAATGGCTTTACAGAAACAACCCAAATTACGGGTAGCCCTATGCTAAATCTAAATGCGGCTACTGGGCAAATGACAATAACTCCTACTGCTATTGGGCAGTATGTTATTGGCTATAAGGTGTGTGAGTATAGAAACGGAATATTAATCAGTGAGACACGTCGTGACTATCAGTTCAATGTTAAAAATTGTCAATTTGATATTTTAGCAAATTTCAATGTCCCCGGCGGCACAACAGTAGGCGGAGCCTATACCTTTGAGTGTGGAGATACGGTAAGTTTTAATAACACCAGCATAATAAAGGCAGGACTAGACGCTAAATACTTTTGGGACTTTGGGGATCCATCCACTACAAACGATACACTTACCACTTTTAATCGTTCACTTGCAAGCTACATATACCCTGGTAATGGCAACTACACTGTTACACTAAAGGTAATTTCGAGTATTTGTGAAAATACGTACAAATATGATGTACGCATTCGGTCTACAAAAAATTTCAACCTAGGTCCCGACCGGACCTTTTGTGATTCTGTTCGCTACACGTTAGATACAAAAGCAAATGATGCCATTTCTGTTCGTTGGAATACAGGAGAATCTGGACGTTTTATTGTAGCTCGAGATTCAGGTACTTTCATTGCAGATGTATCTTATGGGAAGTGTTTTTATAGTGACACTATACAGCTATTTTTAGATAATGTATTAGAGAGCAAACTTTCAAAAGATACACTTGTGTGCGACAGTCTTTTTACGGTAATCCTAGATGTAGGACAACCCGGCTTATTGTACGAGTGGAAGACCCCATCTAGAAAAAACACCCAAGCTATCGCCGTTTCACAATCTGGGATTTATACGGTTGCAATGAGCAATACCAATTGCACCATTTATGACACCATAAGAGTATGGCAGGCTACACAACCTCGCGTACAGGATACTTTATATTGCAATGAATTTGATCATCAAATTGATTTAGGCAACATAGAAGAAGCTCAATATCTATGGTCGAATGGAAGCACTTCCTCTATAACTAATTTTACCAACCCAGGAACACATTGGGTCCAAGTCAACCAACGCTATTGTATAACCTCTGACACGTTCATTGTCGACAATTCAACCGTGAGCGTAAGTCTAGGAGAGGGTACCCATTTCTGCGATAGTATGAATGTGCAATTGGATGGTGGAGCAGACGGTATCTCTTTTGTTTGGAGCACCTCAGAATCTAGCAGAACTATCGCAGTGAATAAACCCGGCACATACACGGTAGAAGTAACAAACGCAGAAAGTTGTACGGTATCAGATACTGTAACATTTACGCTAACCCAGTCCCCAGAAATAGAACTAGGAGACGACACTACTATATGCCTAAACTCACCCACCACTATTGGAGTGCCTTCTGGATACAGCTATCAATGGAATACAGGTAGTACCAAAAACACAATAACTACCATACTAGAAGGAAATTATAAAGTAATATTGACAGACGAATTTGGGTGTACAGATGAGGATAGTCTATACATTACAGTAGATCCTACAGCACTACCCAATGTACTCTTTATCCCAAATGCTTTTACGCCTAATAAAGATGGCAATAATGAGTGGTTTCCCTATAGTGCAGAAGTGAAACAACCTGCATTTGTCGTTTGCGTCTATTCGCGATGGGGCGAAAAAATATTTGACTCCCAAGAACAAGGAACTACAAAATGGGACGGACAGTACAAAGGGGAGCTAGTGCCCGCTGGTGTATATGTGTATCTTGTAACCTATAGAGGTTGCGATGGCAATACCAGAACAGACAAGGGCATGCTGCACGCTATATACTAAGTTTTCTTAACGCCGCTCTGTCCATCTCGAATGTAAACTGAGCCAGCAGTTCATTGTCTAATTC
>CAWVTO010000165.1:0-4864 GCA_963932895.1 uncultured bacterium | reverse complement strand
CATACCCTATGGGAGCACGTATGATGTCTGGCAATACAGATCATCATGAGGAGTTAGAACGACAGTTAGCAGAGTTTGAGCAAAAAGAAGATGCTATCTTACTAAACTTTGGTTACCAGGGAATACTTTCAGCTATAGATGCTCTAGTAGATAGAAGAGATGTTATAGTGTATGACGCAGAATCCCATGCTTGTATAATCGACGGTGTTCGTTTGCATCAAGGAAAACGTTTTGTGTTTGGACACAATGATATAGAAAGCTTAGAAACACAATTGCAACGTGCTACCAAAATGGCAAATGAGCAAGGTGGAGCTATATTGGTTATTTCTGAAGGAGTATTCGGAATGAGCGGAAACCAAGGTAAGCTTAAAGAGATTGTCGCATTGAAGTCGCGATTTGATTTTAGACTAATGGTAGACGATGCTCACGGTTTTGGGACATTAGGACCAAACGGAGAGGGAGCTGGAGTAGAACAAGGTGTACAAGATGAGATAGATGTATACTTCTCAACTTTTGCCAAGTCAATGGCAAGTATTGGGGCTTTCATCGCTGGCGATAAAATGATCATCAACTTTTTACGTTACAGTATGCGTTCACAAATATTTGCTAAATCTTTACCCATGACATTTGTTATTGGGGCACTAAAAAGATTAGATATGCTCAGGAGTGAGCCGCATCATAAAGAGAATCTATGGAAAATTGTAGATGCACTACAAGGTGGTCTAAAGGCTGAAGGCTTTAATATTGGAACCACTACATCATGCGTAACTCCGGTTATCTTAAAGGGGGATGTAGCAGAAGCTACTCACCTAACATTAGATTTGCGTGAGAATTTCAACATATTCTGTTCTATAGTAGTCTACCCTGTAGTGCCTAAGGACATGATTATGCTTAGGCTGATTCCTACAGCAGCTCATTCGTTAGAAGATGTTGCAGTTACTATTAAAGCATTTCAAGATATAAAAGGAAAGCTAGCTGCAGGTAAATACAAAGCTGAGAAGTTAGCCGCGTTCAACTAGATACTAGATACATGAGGAAGTTTATTCATAAACTTTTAAATTATACAGAAATATCAAATTTCGAAAGAGGAGGCCTAATGGTTCTCCTTTTTTCGTTGTTGATTTTTGCAGGGTATTATTATGTAAAGAATTCACATACTACAGATGCTCCAGAGATAAATGAAGAAAAACTTGCTGCTTTTAGGGCTCATGTAGATAGTGCCTTTCGTCCTACTAAATTTAATAAAAAGGAACACCCCTACAAAGAGTACCGTTCTGATAATAAGGATGTCCTAAAATCGTTCAACCCAAATAGTGATAGCAAAGAACAACTAGTAGAAAAGGGGATTCCCGGCTACGTTGCCCGCAGTATTGTAAGTTTTCGCAATGCTGGTGGCCGTTTCAAGTATAAAGAAGATGTAGCCAAAATATATGCAGTGAGTGATGAGCTGTATTCTAAGCTAAGTCCGTACATTGATTTGCCACATAAGACCAAGGGCAAGACCCAAGAAGAGTATAACGATACAAGTGGCATAAAAAAACGATTTGTACGACCTTCCGGCTTAAATATCAACCTTCTTACTGCGGAAGAATTGAAAGGCTTGCCGGGTATTGGCGAGTTTTATGCCAAGCAAATTGTATCCTACAGAGATAAACTGGGAGGCTATATACACAAAGAGCAACTGTTAGAAGTTTACAAGATGAGGGAGGAGTCAGCCGCGGCGATAGAAGACATGTTTGTTTATGCCCAAGATATTGAGAAGGTGAACATTAATTCGGCTACATTTAAAGACCTTCTTGCACATCCCTATTTGGATTACAAACAGGTTAAAGCCCTGCTGAACTATATAGAACAACACGGTAAATTTACATCGTTAGAGGAACTGGAGAAGTTGCATATTTTCAAAGGGAAAGACATTGGTAGACTATTGCCCTATTTAGACCTAAACTAATTTTCAAGAGCAGTATTCTCACTATATACTTGCAACCGAAATAAAGTAACACCACCAAATGAATTTTAAAAAATCTGAAATCCAGGATATGATCAGACAATCAGCAAAAGATTTTGCTGAGAAGTATATAAGACCACATGTTATGGAGTGGGATGAGTCTCAACACTTCCCTATAGAACTCTTTAAGCAAATGGGGCAACAGGGCTTTATGGGTATTATAGTGCCAGAAGAATATGGAGGTTCAGGTTTAGGCTATTTTGAGTATGCCGCAGTAGTAGACGAGATTGCACAAGTATGCGGTTCTATAGGCCTATCTACGGCAGCTCACAATTCATTGTGTACAGGCCATATCTTGTATCATGCAAATGAAGAACAGAAGAAGAGGTTTCTTCCAAAATTAGCTACATGTGAGAGTTTAGGAGCTTGGGGACTTACAGAGCCTAACACGGGTAGTGATGCCCTTAGGATGAAAACAGTTGCTAAGAAAGTAGACGGTGGATGGGTACTCAATGGAGCAAAAAATTGGATCACTCATGGTATATCTGCCGATGTAGCTGTAGTATTAGCACGTACCGGAGAGCTTTTAGACAGTAGAGGCGTATCTGCATTCATTGTAGAACGTGGTGCAGAAGGTTTTAAAGGAGGTAAAAAAGAGAATAAACTGGGTATGCGAGCATCCGAAACTGCTGAGATGATTTTCGAAGACTGTTTTGTGCCAGCAGAAAATCTTATTGGTGTAGAGGGTGAAGGATTTATTCAAGCGATGAAAATCCTTGATGGGGGGCGTATTTCTATAGCAGCTCTGTCATTGGGTATTGCCAAAGGAGCTTATAAAGCTGCGTTAAAATATAGTAAGGAAAGAGAGCAATTTGGGCAGCCTATATCCGGGTTTCAAGGTATTAGCTTCAAGCTAGCAGATATGGCAACAGAAATAGAAGCATCTCAACTGCTTATAGATCAATCATGTTATCTCAAAGATGAAGGTTTGCCGATGACAAAAGAAAGTGCGATGGCCAAGTATTATGCCTCTGAAGTATGTGTAAAAGCAAGTAATGAAGCGGTACAAATATTTGGTGGTTATGGGTATACTAAAGACTTCCCCGTAGAGAAATTTTATAGAGATAGTAAGCTCTGCACTATAGGAGAAGGAACCTCTGAAATTCAAAAAATCGTAATATCACGCCAGATATTAAAATAAGGTAGTTGGAATTGATTAAATAAGTGTTAAATTTGCAAACCTTTTATAAGAAATGTTATTAATAAATCTAAAAGATACAGACTCAATAGACAAGGCTCTAAAGAAGTATAAGAAGAAGTTTGAAAAGACTGGAGTCATCAAGCAACTAAGAGATAGACAGCAGTTTACAAAGCCTTCTGTAAAAAGAAGAAAGCTTGTAATCAAGGCTAAATACAAGCAATCACTCAATAATCCTAAGTAATAGAGTATTGCAGTAAGTGTGCTTTTTTGTAGAGAAAAGCGTACCTTAGTCACTCCACAATGGGTGAAAATCTGCTATACATCGAAAAATTTTATAGTTACTTGCTCAAAGAGCGAGGCTATAGTATAAATACTGCTCTTGCGTACCGAAAGGACGTAGAGCAGTATTTTTTGTTTGTAGAATATGGAGACTGGATGCCTAGCGTAAAGGAGATACGCACTTGGGTTCGTAGTTTACTATTGCTCGGCAGGAGTGAGCGTTCTGTGCATCGCAAGGTAAGTTCGCTTCGCACGTACGCTAAGTTCCTTCATTCTTCTAGAGTCATTGATGAGTTACCCTCTTTTGAGCTACAGTTGCCCAAAGTAAAGCGGAAAATACCCAGTTATATCAAGGAAAGTGAGCTTAGTAAGTTGCTCAACACTCTAGAACAGGAAGCAGTTGATTTTAAATCTATGCTTCGGTTGGCCATTGTTACTACATTTTATCATACAGGCATAAGGCGTTCTGAGCTTATCAATCTTAAAAACAGTGATTTTGACCTCGTTAAGAACGAACTCAAAGTGCTCGGCAAAGGGAACAAGGAGAGAATCATCCCTATGAGCGGTGAGCTTGTTCGGGTTGTCGATGAATACAAGGATTTTAAAGAACAAGAGTCCATAGATAATGAAATATTTTTTTGTAACTTCGGCGGAGTAAAGTTAAAGGAAAAATGGGTTTACTCTCTGGTCAATGATTTATTGAATCAAACTTTCGGAGAAAAGAAAAGTCCGCATATTCTTAGACATAGTTTTGCTACACATTTGTTGCAAAATGGAGCGGATATCAATGCAATAAAGGAGTTGCTTGGTCATAGCAGTTTAAGTGCGACGCAACTGTATGCTCACAATGATATTTCTCGTCTAAAAGAGGTGTATAAAGACACCCATCCATTTTCCGATTAGATGTAGTTAACAGAATAAAACAAAAAAACATGAACACACAAATTCAAGCAATTCACTTCAAGGCAGATCAAAAGCTAAAAGATTATATCATGAACAAACTAGATAAGCTAGAAACATTTTATGACGATATACTAGATGCACAGGTATTTTTAAAATTAGAAAACACAAGTGTTAAGGAAAATAAGGTAATTGAGATCAAGCTAAATGCCAAACACAATACATTTATTCAAAAAGAAACCTCATTATCATTCGAAGCGGCTACAGATATAGCTGTAGATGCATTGGCCGTTCAAGTAAAGAGATATAAGGGAAAAGCGTTAGAACACTAGCTGTATTTTGGGTGTAATTGAGGACGGCAAAAAAAAAAGGATATTTTTTAATCAAAGGATTTGTACTTATCGAAAAATGCTTACCTTTGCGGACCTTAAAATAAGCGAGATTAATATAGAGTACTATGTTCTTTGAAGTAACTCGCTGGTTTTAAACATATTGCCGCCTTAGCTCAGTTGGTAGAGCAGCTGATTTGTAATCAG
>CAWVTO010000164.1:0-4869 GCA_963932895.1 uncultured bacterium | reverse complement strand
TATCGCGCCTGCTTTGGGAGCAGGAGGTCGTAGGTTCGAATCCTGCCACCCCGACTTAATTAAGACCTGGATTTTTCCAGGTCTTTTTTTTATGCCACATTTTTCAGTTTTACTTTGGGTGTTTATTTCTCGGACAGTTCACTGCTAGATTGCCCACTCATACATAAGATTATACCGCCTAATAAAGAAGTGTGTTAATAATTGACGGCATCCCAACTTGAGTCACCAGGAAATAACTTACACAAAAAAAGCACCCGTCTTTCGACGGATGCTTCAATAATTTTTGCACTCTAAAGTCCTATACAGACAACAAATTGCTAAATCTATCTTTGTGGCCGTAAACCAGTACCAATGAAAGAACTAAGAATACTGCTGCTCCAATAACATTGGCAGGATCAAAGAATAGATGAAATAATGCTGCATTCAATAGAATTGCAATGAGTACAGTTAGCGACAATGGAACAAACTTGTTTAAAAGTAGCCCTAATCCGCCTAATACTTCAAGAACACCTTCGATGCTCATAAAAGGTGAACTCATTAATAGTCCCATTAAAACACCCATTTGTTCTGGTACTTCAGTAGGTTGTGGCATGAAATTTAGAAACTTATTCGCTCCAAAAATTACCATCATTAATCCGACTAGAATACGGATTATCATTGTTGCTTTTTGATTCATATGCTTTTTTTTATTAAAATTCAGCACAATATATGCAAATTATATGTACCTACATGTAATTTGTTCGTCATGTCACGTATAAAGGCTATTTTTTGTTTTCCAAAGCTGCTTTTACAAAGCGAACAAAAAGTGGGTGTGGTGTATCTACGGTACTTTTTAGCTCAGGGTGGTATTGAACGCCAACAAACCAAGGGTGTGTAGGTATTTCTACGACCTCTACTAGGCCATTGTCAGGATTCATACCTGTTGCCTTCATACCACTTTTTTCAAAGTCTTTCAGGTACTTGTTGTTAAACTCATAACGGTGTCTATGTCTTTCGGAAATTTGAGCTTTCCCATAGGCGGTAAAGGATTTAGATCCTTTTTCAAGCTTACACTTATACGCTCCAAGTCTCATTGTTCCGCCTTTTTTACTTATCCCTTTTTGACTATTCATAAGGTCTATTACAGGGTCCTTAGTTTTGGTCATTTCACTGCTGTGAGCATTTTTAATACCAAGTACATTACGTGCGTATTCTATAACAGCACATTGCATTCCCAAGCATATGCCAAAGAACGGTATGTTGTTTTCCCTCAAATATTGAATGGTATTAATTTTCCCTTCAATTCCTCTGTCCCCAAAACCAGGTGCAACGAGTACACCATCCATATCTTTGAGTCGGTCTGCTACATTGTCTACATTGACATTTTCTGATGGTAAAAGACGCAAGTTGACCTTACACTCATTTACGGCACCAGCATGAATGAATGCCTCGATTATAGATTTGTAGGCATCTGGTAGCTCTACATACTTTCCAACAAGGGCTATATTTACTTCGTTTTTAGGATGTTTGAGTTTGAAAAGGAAGTCTTTCCAACTCGACAGGTCTGCTTCTGTACTTGTTGGTAGTCTTAACTTTGCTAAAATAACTTTGTCCAACTTCTCCTTTTCCATCATAAGCGGTACATCGTAGATGGTTTCTACGTCTATACTTTCTATTACCGCATTATGATTTACATTACAAAAAAGAGCTATTTTGCTTCTGACCTCTTTGCTTAATTTACGTTCTGTTCTGCAGACTAAAACATCTGGCTGAACTCCTGCTTCCAAGAGTTTTTGTACGGAGTGTTGAGTTGGCTTTGTTTTGAGCTCACCAGCTGCGGCTAAGTAAGGCACTAGAGTAAGGTGAATCACGGCACAGTCATCGCTACCAAGCTTTCTTTTCAATTGACGTACAGATTCTACGTAGGGTAAAGATTCTATATCGCCCACAGTACCTCCAAGTTCCGTTATTACTATATCATAGTCTCCACTGTCTCCCAGAATTTTCATTCTTCGTTGAATTTCATCAGTGACGTGCGGAATAATTTGAACCGTTTTGCCTAAGTACTTTCCTTCACGCTCATTGTCTATAACAGTTTGGTATACGCGACCAGTTGTTACATTATTCGCTTGTGAAGTAGGGACATTTAGAAAACGTTCGTAATGTCCTAAGTCTAAATCTGTTTCTGCTCCATCATCTGTTACGTAGCATTCTCCGTGTTCATACGGATTCATAGTACCCGGATCTACGTTAAGGTATGGATCAAATTTTTGAATAGTGACCCTATAACCTCTTTTTTGAAGCAGCTTAGCTAAGGAGGCCGAAATGATTCCTTTTCCCAACGAAGATGCAACTCCGCCGGTGACGAATACGTATTTTGTGTCCATAAATGATAAGTTTTTTAGTGTCCAAAAAAGGAAAAAAGCTGCTATGATTTAGCAAAAAGCTCTCCGTTTGTGTACGGTCATCAAAAGTAAGTGAAAGTAGGCTACAAAATGTGCAACCCTATTTTTTGGATTTCAATATGTTTTCAACAGCTACTAAATCTTCAGGTGTATCTACGCCCAATAATATATTTTCTGTGACCATTGCTGAAATAACAATATGGTTTTGAACCCAACGCAATTGCTCTAGTCTTTCTACTTCTTCGAGCAAAGAAGGATCTAGGCTTTTTGTCTCTTCAAAAGCTGTAGCGGTAAACCCATAGATACCAATGTGTTTGAATGCTACTTCTGGTCTAAACTCATCCATATGTGGAATAGGGCTTCTACTGAAATAGCAAATGTCGCAGAATCCTTCATCGAAAGAGGTAGGCACTGCTTTTACAATATTGGGGTTTTTGTAATCTGCCTCATTATTGATAGGTTGTATGAATGTAAGAACATCCACATCTTCTTCTTCAAATAGATCGAGCATTCTATTTATATCTTCTGCCGAGATAAGTGGTTCGTCTCCCTGTACATTAATGATTACATCGTAATCTGTACCGTCCGAAGTAAGTATCTCCATAGCTTCTTCACATCGTTCTGTTCCGTTTTGTGGTTCGTCTGAAGTGAGAATGGCAGAACCATCGAAACCTTCTACAGCATTGATAATTTCTTGACTATCCGTAATTACAAAAACATCTGTAGCATCACTTTTTTCTGCCGCTTCATACACCCATTGTATCATTGGCTTGCCTAGAATGCTGGCTAGTGGTTTATTTGGGAAACGGGTAGATTCTAATCTACAAGGGATGAGTATTACTGATTTCATGCTGATGTATTTATATTATTGGTTATTTGAACAGATTTAGAAAGGTACTTGTCTATACTTCTCTATCCTCGTCCCACTGCTCTAAGTAATCTGCTACTCTACGCACAAACATACCGCCTAAGGCTCCGTCTACAACTCTATGATCGTAAGAGTGAGATAAGAACATCTTGTGTCTAATACCTATAAGGTCTCCATGCTCTGTCTCTATCACGGCGGGTTTCTTCACGATAGCACCCATTGCCATAATAGCCACTTGCGGTTGATTAATGATGGGAGTACCCAAAACGTTACCAAAGGTGCCTACGTTGGTCACCGTGTACGTGCCACCTTGTATTTCGTCTGGTTTTAGTTTGTTGTTTCTAGCTCTGTTCGCTAAATCATTCACTGTTTTGGCTAAACCTGTAAGGTTCATGAAATCAGCATTTTTGATAACGGGTACTATCAAGTTTCCACTCGGTAGTGCTGCTGCCATGCCAATATTGATGTTCTTGTGCTTGATTATAGTATCACCACTTACAGAGATATTTATTAATGGGAAATCTTTAATGGCTTTGGTTATTGCTTCTATGAAAATAGGAGTGAACGTGAAATTTTCTCCTTCTCTCACTTTGAATCCGCCTTTTATTTTATTTCTCCAATTCACCAGATTGGTAACGTCTGCTTCTACAAATGAAGTGACGTGCGGAGAGGTGTGCTTACTCATTACCATATGGTCTGCAATAAGTTTACGCATACGATCCATCTCTATTATTTCATCGCCGGGATTTAAGTTAATAGCAGGAGCAGGCTTAGCTACTGGTGCCGGAGTACTTGGTGTAGGAGTAGTCACGTGGGCTTCTGGTGCAGTATTTGTTGCTACGGGAGCTGATGCTCCTCCATTGTTAACAAACGTGAGTATGTCTTTCTTGGTAACTCTGCCTTCTTTTCCAGTACCGGGTATGGTTTCTAGCTGCTGCATTGAGATTCCCTCTGTGCGGGCTATATTCATAACAAGGGGAGAATAGAATCTATTGGCATTCCCATTGCTTATAGCTGGAGTAGTGACCTCTTGAGCTGCTGCTACCGTATTTTCTATGGCTTGTACTGCGGGTTTTGCAACTTCAGCTGGTTTCTCTTCTACTGCTGGGGCAGCAGAAGCTCCTGCCGCTGTAGATATAATGGCTATTGGCTCACCTACCTTTACGACATCGCCCTCGTTGAATAATTTTTTTGTAAGAACCCCAGCTTCCATGCTAGGAACTTCACTATCTACCTTATCAGTAGCTATTTCTAGTACTGCTTCGTCTATCTCTATTGCCTCTCCTTCATTCTTTAACCAAGTAATGATGGTGGCTTCCGCAATACTTTCGCCCATCTTGGGCATTATTAGTTTGTATTCTGACATAGCTTTAACTTAGTGCAAAAGTAAGATTTTAATGGTCTGATTTTACAATTTGGTCTACAAAGCACAAGTGACTTAGTGATTTAGACTCTCGATAAACAAAGGATACAATCTATAGACAGATATGTAAATACGGCTTACGTTCCTTATCTTGCGTCTTTTAATTAATCATGAACCTTAGAATCAATATTGTTGCCATTTTGGCATTTGCATCATTATCTATTTTTGCTCAAAACCCTGAAAGTAAAGTAGAT